>JANMPV010000510.1:0-5265 GCA_031370045.1 Novosphingobium sp.
GATCGCGGTTAACAGCCAGAACGGCGGCTGGCGTAACGGCGACAGCAACTACGGCAACGGCTGGAACAACGACTATCGCGGCTGGAACAACAACCTGCGCGGCTACGATTCGGGCAGCTTCAAATGCAAGGTCGAATACGGCCGGGTGGTCGATATCGACTTCGACGGGGTTCGCGGGCTGCGCTGAACTGGGCGAAACACGATGAAACGAGTTGGGCGGTTCAGGCATTCGTAAGCCTGGGCCGCCTACTTCGTTGAGATAGTGGTGGGTCGCTGCCGCGGCCTGTCCGCCTCTTGATCGGGGCGGGCAGGTTCGCGTTTAGAGGGGAGTTTTGGGGCCATGACGATCTTTCGCTCAGCGGCTGTCGCCGCCACTGTGCTGGCGGGTGCGACGATGATCGTAGCGCCGGTCGCCGCGGCGACGCGGACCGTGCCGATCACGGTTCCGCTCAGCGCGCGACCGATGCAGCCTGTGGCCTGGTCTGCTGCGGACGAGACTTTCAACGACCATCGCTGGGACCGCCATCGCGGTCATCACGATGGCTTCGACGGCGGCGACTTGCTGGGCGTTCTGTTGATCGGCGGCGGGATCGCCGCAGTCGTAGCGGCGATCGGCAAGGACAAGCAGGAACGCAGCGGCGACCGCACCGACGGGCGCGATTATCCGCAAGCGGGCGACCGTTCGTACGAATATCGCAGCGATGGAACGCGCATGCCGGATCAGGACTATCGGGGATCGGGCGACGCTTCCGGAGCGGATCGCGCCAACGACTATCGCGAAGGCAGCGACGCCGCCGATCGCCAGCCGGGCCAGCTCGACCAGCGTGAAGCCGACCGCGCGGTCGATGCCTGTTCCGCCGAAGCGGCGCGTTCGGGCAAAGTCGACGAGATTTTCGAGGTCGAGAAGATCGACGGCGAATGGCGGGTCAAGGGCGACTACACCAACGGTCACGAATTCACCTGCACGGTCGATGGCAACGGCAAGGCCTATGTTGGCCAGAGCGATCACGCCGACAATCAGCCGACCGATGGCACCGACGATCGTTACGCCACGGGCCGCTCGCCCGACTTCACTGATCCGCGCGGGCGCTGAATTCAGCCGCGATGGCCGGGTAGTTTCAGCCCCCAGGTCAAAGCCGCCGCGCGCAAGCCGAAGCCGCCCAGAACGGCAAGCGCCCATGTGGCCGCGTCGGGTAGTCCGCCCAGCTTACCCAGCACACACAGGCTGGCAGAAAGCGCCGCGACAGTAACGTAGAGCTCGGGTCGCATCAGTATCGAGGGCCGCCCGGCGAGCACGTCGCGGATGATCCCTCCGACGCAGCCGGTGACCACCCCCATGACCACCGCCGGAACCGGGGCGATCCCGAACACCAGTGCCTTGGCCGCGCCCAGCGTGGCGTAAGCGGCCAGACCCCCCGCATCGAGCCATTCGATCAGCTTGCCCTCCCACCACGCACGCGGGGTGAACCACGCGATCAGCGCGACGCCGAGGCATATCGGCGCGACCCATGGATCGCGCACCCAGAACACCGGTGCGCCGATCAGCAGATCGCGCACCGTTCCCCCGCCGACCCCGGTGACCAGCGCAAAGAACGCCATTGTCACGAACGTCTGGCGCAGCCGCGCGGCAAGCAGCGCCCCGGTCAGCGCGAACACCGCGGTCCCCGCCAGATCGAGCGCCGGGGGGAGGGCGGGGGCCAGGGCTGGGACCAGAGCGGGAAGCGCGGGGTCGAACATCAGCCCGGCGGAGGTTTGCGCCGACGCGGGGCATAGCGCGCGATCATCAGCAGGATCGCCAGGATCGACGCCAGCGCGACAATCACCGTGAACCCGATCAGGATCGGGTGGTGGGTGTCCTCGCGGGTTTGCAGGTCCATGATGTGTAGGCCCCACATGAAGTCATAGAACCGCCAGTAGGGCGTGCGCAGCGCCTCGATCTCAGCAGTGTCGCGCCCCACGTAAACGTGCGTGCCATCGGCCAGGCGGACCTGCCAGACCGGCATGGGCTTGCGAAAATCGAACGGCACCGCATTCGCGGCGAACAGCGTGGCACCTGCGATGCTGCCTTTGGCGGTGGCCGACCGAACCTGGGTGCCGACAATCCGGCGCGCCTCGGCCTCGCCGATCGGGGTGAGCCGGGCGCCCGTGGCCGTGTCGAACAGCGCCTGGTCTTCGTTGGCATACTTGACCTGAGCGACGTTCCGGCTCTCCCGCACCGTCACGCGATACTCGCGCACGGGGGGACCACCGGGGGCCAGGAAGGGGAGTGTCTGGACCGCGTCGGGTGTCAGCGGCGCAGGCGAACGCTCGAGCTTGAGGTCGCTGCCGCGCACCGTCTCGATCGGTCGCGCCACCATCACCAGCCCTGAAACCGTCCACAGAAGCAGTGGAATGCCGACCAGCCAGCCCAGCCACACATGATACCGAAACAGCGACCGCCGCAGCTGCCTCATGCCAGCAAGGCCCCGATCGCGGTGGCCATAGCAATGCAGTCGCGGTCGGCAAAACGGTCACCAATGACTTGCAGGCCAACCGGCAGGTGACCCGCCGCGCCCACCGGCAGGGCGGTCGCGGGCAAGCCGGCGAACACCGCCATTCCCGCATAAGCAAGCACCGCCTCGGCACCGTGGGGTTCGCCGGCCACGTCCCACACCCGTGCGGGCATTTCGCGCTCGTCGTGGGGGAAGGCGGGGATCGCGGCCGGGGCAGCCAGGACGAAGTCGTATTGCTCGAAGAAGGCGGCCCAAGCGCGCTGGGCATGATGCTGGGCGTCGAGCAGGTCGAACCACTGCGCCGCGCTCGCAACCTGGCCATCGGGCCCGGGCGCACCGCGCATCATGCCGATCTGCAACATCCGCATATACTCGCCATGCAGCGCGGCGAGATCGGGCAGGATGTCGCTGCGCCGGTCGACCGTTCCGCCAGCCGCCTCGATCGCCTCGACCGCAGCTTCGATGGGCACGCGCACCTCGTCGGCGACCGGGCACAGTGGGTGACGCTCAAGATAGAAAAGCCGCGACTTGTCGATCGACTTGGCATTGAGCGCCAACGGTCGGTCGAGCGTGACCTCGAGCAGCAGCGCCAGGTCCTCACCCGAACGGGCGAGCGGGCCGACCACGCCCAGCGCAACCTCGTGACCATCTGTCCCGGGAAACTCCTGGCCTTTGCTGGTGACCGCGCCCCACGTGGTCTTGTGGCCCCACACCCCCGAAAAGTGTGCAGGGATGCGGATCGAACCGCCGATATCGCTGCCGTATTCGGCGGCGACCATGCCGGTTGCGAGCGCCGCCGCCGATCCGCCCGAGGAACCGCCGGGGGTCCGCTCCGGATCGTGCGGGTTGACGGTGCGGCCATAGACCGGGTTGGTTGCCTGCCAATCGGCGAGCATCGGCGGGACGTTGGTTTTGCCCAGGATCACCGCCCCTGCGCGTTTGAGTCGATGGACGACCACGGCATCGGTTTGCGCGATGGTTCCGGCGTGGTCGGGAATCCCCCAGCACGTCGGAAGCCCCGCAACATCGAAGCTTTCCTTGACGGTCATCGGCACGCCATACAGCGGCTGGGAGGGCTGTGGGCCACTGGCCTCAAGTGCCTGCGCGGCGCTGCGGGCGCGGTCGAAATCGCGGATCACGACCGCGTTGATCGGTCCGTCGAGCGCCTCGATCCGGGCAATCGCCGCCTCGGTCGCGGCGACCGGCGACAGTGCGCCCGAGCGGATCTGCGCAGCGACTTCGATGGCGCCCGGCTCGGTGGTCAGTTTGGGAACCATGCGCTTTTCTCCCCCACTACCTGTCAGAGCGGCAGCACATATCCTTCGACAGGCTCAGGATGAGCGGGTCAAGGGGGCAGCCGCACGGTCAGATGTGAATCGGCTTTCCGGTCACTGCCATCGCCGCTTCCTTGAGCGCTTCGGCGTGGGTCGGGTGGGCGTGGCAGGTGTACGCGATGTCTTCGCTGGTCGCGCCGAATTCCATCGCTATGCAGGCCTCGGCGATCATCGTCCCGGCCAGGTTGGCGATGATCCACACCCCCAGCACGCGGTCGGTGGTGGCGTCGGCGATCACCTTGACGAAGCCGTCGGACTCGCGGTTGGTCTTGGCGCGGCTGTTGGCCATCATCGGGAATTTGCCGACCTTGATCGCGCCACGCGCCTTGGCATCCTCCTCGGTCAGCCCGACCCCGGCGATTTCGGGCATGGTGTAAACCACGTTCGGGATCACCGCGTGGTTGACGATCCCGGTCTGCCCGGCGATGTTTTCAGCCACCGCGATGCCTTCGTCTTCGGCCTTGTGGGCGAGCATCGGGCCCGGGATGACGTCGCCGATCGCCCACACGCCATCGACCTTGGTGCGGAAATCGGGGTCGGTCTCGATCTGCCCGCGCTGGTTGAGTTCGAGGCCGATCGCCTCGAGCCCGAGCCCATCGGTGTTGGGTCGCCGTCCGATCGATACCAGCACGCAATCGGCCTCAAGTGTTTCCGCCGCGCCGCCTGCGGATGGTTCGAGCGTCAAAGTGACCGTCTTGCCCTTGACCGACGCGCCGGTAACCTTGGTCGAAAGCCGCAGCTCCATGCCCTGCTTCTTGAACAGCTTGGCGGCTTCCTTGCGGACATCATCGTCCATGCCGGGGAGCAGCTGGTCGAGGAATTCGACCACCGTGACCTTGGCCCCAAGCCGCCGCCAGACCGAACCCAGTTCCAGCCCGATCACCCCGCCGCCGATCACCACCATGTGCTGCGGCACCCGATCGAGCGCCAGCCCGCCGGTGGAATCGACGATCATCCCCTTGGCGTTGTCGATCTCGAACCCCGGCAGCGGCGTGACCGACGAGCCGGTGGCAATGACGATGTTCTTGGCGGTGACTGCCTTGCCCGCGATCTCAACCGTATGGGCATCCTTGAACCTTGCCAGCCCCTTGAGCCAATCGACCTTGTTCTTCTTGAACAGGAACGCGATCCCGCCGGTCAGTTCCTTGACCGCCTTGGCCTTTTCGCCCTGCATCGCCGCCAGGTCGAGCTCGACTTTGCCCAGCTTGACCCCGAACTTGGCGAGCGTGCCGTCGTTGGCCTCCTCGAAAAACTCGCTGCCATGCAGCAGCGCCTTGGACGGGATGCACCCGACGTTGAGGCACGTCCCCCCCAACGTCTCGCGGCTCTCCACACAGGCGGTCTTGAGCCCGAGTTGAGCGGCGCGGATCGCGGCGACGTAGCCGCCAGGGCCGGAGCCGATGATCAGGACGTCGTAGTCGTCTTCAGGCATTTTCAGT
>JANMPV010000535.1:0-2316 GCA_031370045.1 Novosphingobium sp.
ATGTGCGCGAGCAGCGCGTGCGGCGCGACCTTGCTCGCCAGCAGCTTGAGGTTGCGATCGAACACGCCAACTTGCGTCGTACGATAGACGAACGGGCTGGCCGGCCCGTGGCTCGCCGCATCCCACGCCGCCATCCCAAACCCCGCCAGATTGAGCATATCGAGCATCTGGGCGTGGATGATCTGGTTGAGCAGCGCCGAATCGGGCGAATAGAGCAAGTCTTCCAGCAGCACCGGGGTGCCGAGATAGCTGACGATGCGGCACATCAGACAACGCCCCCGGCTGACTGGCCGACCGCATTGAAGCGGGCGAGCGCGAGGGCGCGGCCAAGGTGGCGGGTGGCGCGGCGCTGATCGCGCACAAGTTGGCGATCGACCCCGGCGAGCACCGCCAGCTCGACCGGTCCGGGCGCGCTGCGCCACGCCGCGAAGCGTGCGGCGGACATCCGCAGGAGGATCGAGTCCTCGGCAGCGGAAAGCACCAGACGCTGCGCGCCGCCATCGATCGCGGCGACCAGCCCGGCCCACTCACCGGGACCGTGGATCGTCACCTGTTCCTGCAACCCGCCGCGCTCGAACGCCGCACGGACCGCACCGCGCACAACCAGGCAAGCGCCATCGCACGGCGGCAGCAAGGCCCCGCGCGACGCCGCCAGTCCCTCGCCCTGCGCCACGAACGCAGCGCCTGAGGCATCGTCGAACGCCGCGAATCGGCCGAGCGCGCGCATCATTTCGAAATCGAGCGTGATCGGTGAGACATCGCCTCCCTCCGGCGCGGCGCGCAATTCGCTCGGTTCGGTGACCGCCTCGATGGCGAGCCGTTCGATCGTCGCCCGGGTCCGCGCCGCGACCAGCGTGCGCAACCGGTCGACCGCCTCGACCGGACCCGCGCGGCCCTGTTGGAGCATCGCGATGAACCCGCCCGCAGGCACGAACAGCCCGGCGCTGTCCTCCACCGCCGAGACCCGCGCCGAACGCGGACCGGGATCGAGCAGCGCGAATTCACCGACCACTTCGCCCGGTTCGATCCGGCTGACCTGGGTCTCTTCGTCGCCAGGCATCCGCGCGGCGATCTCGAGCAGGCCCTGGTCCAACAAGAACAATCCGCTCGGCGGATCGCCCTGACGGAACAGCACCTCGCCCGTCGCAATCGCGAACGGTGTGGCTATGTCGCGCAATTCGTCGAGCGCCTCGGCGCTCAGCCCCGCGAACAGTGTGGCCCGATCCAGTGCATCAGCCATCGCCCCTGCCTCCCCTGCGAGTCGCCAGCTTAGCCGCTGTGGCGCGGCTGGCGAGCGGGTTTGACAGCGCAGCCCGTCCGCGCCAGCATTGTTCGATGGACAACAACCACTTGGCCCTCACCCGGCGCGACATGCTGGCCGCGGGCAGCATCGGCGCGCTGGCGCTCACCCTGCCCGGCTGCGCCGCCACCTTGGCCCGCCCCGCGAACGCGGCTTCGGCGAACCCGAACGTGATGCTCGACGATTTCGCCTCGCGGTTGCTCGAACACAGGCCCGAAGCCGCAACCGAAAAGGGTGTCGACACCGGCGACCGTGCTGCCTTGCGCGGCAAGCTGATGGATCGTTCGGTCGCAGGGCAGAACGCCCTCGCTGCGTCGCTACGCGCCGATCTGGCCCGCGCCGAAGCGGTCGACCTCGCCCCGCTCGATCCAGCGACGCGCACCTCGTTCGAGGTCGTGCGCAGCGCCTATCGCACCGCGCTGGCGGGGTTCGCGCTGCCCTATGGCGATGTCGCGGTCGGCAGCTTCCGCAACTCGCCCTACGTGGTGATCCAGAACGTCGGCCAGTACATCGACGCGCCCAACCTGCTCGAAGCCAGCCATCCGGTGCGCGAGGCGGCCGACGCCGAAGCCTACATCGCCAGGCTGGTGGCAATCCCCGCCACGCTCGATGGCGAAACCGCGCGCATCCACGCGGCGCGCGACGCCGGGCTGGTGCCGCCCACGATCCTGCTCGACCGGACGATTACCCAGCTCGGCAAGGCCATCGCCGATGCCCGCGAGGGGGGCCGGCTGGTCAACGTGCTGACCTCGCGAACCGGAACCATTCCCGGCGACTGGGACCGCCGCGCCCGCGCCCTCGTCGCCGGGCCGATCGCCGCCGCGCTTGATCGCCAGCTCGCCGAAATCCGCGCCGAGCGGGCCGTCGCGCAGGATGTTCCGGGGATGTGGGCACGCCCGCACGGCGACGAGTTCTACGCCTGGGCCTTGCGCGCCAGCACCACCACCACACTCTCGCCCGACGAGATCCACGCGGTGGGCCTCGAACAATTGCGCGAGCTTCAGGACCGGATGGAG
>JANMPV010000536.1:0-7056 GCA_031370045.1 Novosphingobium sp.
TGCGCCCAGATCGTGAAAAGCGACGTGAAATGGAAGGCGCTCATTCCGTAGCTTCCGGTGGGCAGCGAAATGCCAGTGAAGTCCGCGATCAGCACGCCGGCTCTTTCGTCGTGGTAGAACCGATATTTGACCGAGGCTTCCAGGTCTCCTGCGCCCGACCGCCAGCCTTTCGCATCGTGCACGTAGGCAATCGGAAGACCCAATGTCAGTTGCACGTCCTTCACTGGGCCGTAGTTGATCTCCGCCCCGAACGCACCGTCGAAGTCCTTGCCGCTGCCGTCAGCCTTGAAAAGTGGGGCGTAAACCTCCCAGTGGCCGATATCGGTAGGCTCGGGATCGTCGGTGAGGAACGGCGGGCCGGCATGGGCACTTGTGGACAGCAACGCGGCTGCAATCACCAAAGCGCCGCCAAGGTTATGCGTCCGCTTGGTCAGGTGGCGACTCCTTGGCTCGGTCAGTAGTGGCGGACAGGGTGGGATTCGAACCCACGGTGGGCTTTCACCCACGGCGGTTTTCAAGACCGCTGCCTTAAACCACTCGGCCACCTGTCCAGCGCGAGGCACCACGCGGCTAGCGGCGGACGGGGCGTTTGTCACCCGATCTTGCGATTCGCCGGTTGCATCGGGGGATTCCCTTTCGCGGCGGGCTATGCGACAGTCGCGCGATGATCGCTCGAACCGCATTCCGACGTTGGCGCTTGGCCGCCTGTGCCGCGATCCTCACGCTTGGTCCTGCGGTTCCCGCGGTCGAGGCCCAGGATTACCGCGAGGCTGGGTTCCCTGGCTATCTGCAACTGCTCTCGGCCCGCGCCCGCGGCGAGGGCGTGAGCGAGTCGACCGTTGCGGCGATGACGGCGGGGTTGAGCTTCAACCCGCGGGTGATCGATCTTGACCGCTCGCAACCCGGCAACACCAGCGCCACCACGTCCAGCTTCACCGCCTTCGAACCTTACCGGCGCACCCACGTCGATGCCGCGCGGATCGCGGGCGGGCAGCGCCAGTACGCCGCGCTGGCGGGGCAGGGGGCCGGGTTCGAGCGGCGGTTCGGCGTACCCTTGCCGGTGATCCTCGCGATCTGGGGACACGAGACCAATTACGGCAGTTACACTGGCGATTTCGATCTCGCCCGCAGCCTCGCGACGCTGGCCTACGAAGGCCGCCGCCGCGAGCTGTTCGCGCAAGAATTCATCGCGCTGCTCAAGATGGTCGATCGCGGGGTGCCGCGCTTTAAATTGAAGGGCAGCTGGGCCGGTGCGTTCGGCAATCCGCAGTTCTTGCCCAGCGCCTATCTGCGAGTCGCCACCGATGGCGATGGCGACGGGTTCGCCGATATCTGGTCGAGCCGCGCGGATACCGTCGCCTCGATCGGCAACTATCTGCGCGATGCCGGATGGCGCGCGGGCGAGCCGTGGGGGGTGGCCGTTACCGTGCCAGCGGGACTCGATCGTGGCGCATTGGGGACCAGACTGGCCTCGCCGCGCTGCCCGGCGGTGCATGGGCGGCACAGCGCGTGGAAGACGATGCGCGAATGGCGCGCACTGGGCATCGCGCCGCAATCGGGCTATTGGCCGCGCGACGGGGTGCTCGCCAGCCTGCTCGAACCCGATGGGCCGGGGCGCACTGCCTACCTGCTGACGGGCAACTACCGGGTGATCCTCGATTACAACTGCTCGAACTATTACGCGCTTTCGGTGGGGCTACTGGCCGATGCGATCGCTTCTTAACGCGGCGCTGACCGCACTTGCCGCGTTGGCGGTCTCCACCGGCGCACTGGCGAAAGATGCGCCAACAGGCTTGCCCATCGCCGATCCGGCGGCGGTTGTGGGCGAGCCCTATTCGCTGGAAGGCGTAACCTACACGCCCGCCGATGCTCCGTTCGACGATGTCGGCTATGCCGGGCTGGACGACGGCGCGGGGTCTAGCGTCTCAATCTCGCATCGCACGATGCCGCTGCCCAGCTATGTCGAGATCACCGCGCTTAACAGCGGGCGGACAATCCTTGCCCGGGTCGAGCGGCGCGGGCCGATGACCGCAAAACAGCTCGTCGCGCTGTCCGCTGCGGGGTTCGCACAGCTTGAGGCAGACTCCGCTCAACCGCTCGCGGTGCGGGTGCGGCGGGTCAATCCGCAGGAATACGAACGCGCGCTGCTGCGCACCAACCAGCGCGCGCCCGAGCGGCTGGTCACGCCCGGTTCGCTGCTGGAGGTGCTGCGCACGCTGCTGGCGCGCAAGTCCGCGCCGGTGGCGGGGAGCGATCCCGGCGTCGGCGACAAGGTTCCGGTGGCGGTTGCGCCTCCGCCGAAGCCGAGGCCCGTGAAGCCATCCGCGGCTAAGCAAGGTCTGGCCAAGCCAGTCGCTGCCAAACCCCCGCCCACAAAACCTTCCCCCGCCAAAGCGCCCCCTGCCAAGGCGGCTGCGACTCCTGGCTCCGGCGCCAATTCGGTGTTAGTCGCCTCGTTCGCAAGCCGCCCCAACGCCAACGCGACCGCCAAAAAGCTCGGCGGCAAAGTTGGTGGATCGGGCAAGCTGTGGCGGGTGCAGCTTGGCCCGTTCGCCCAGCGCTCCGCCGCCGAAGCTGCGCTGGCCCGCGCGAAAATGGCAGGGTTCGGCGATGCGCGCATCGTTTCCACAGGCAAGTGAGCCTGCGCGCGGCGCTGGCCGCACCGCTGCTGCTGGCGGCTTTCGTCGCCCAGGCGCAGGTCCCGGTCGGCCAACCTGCCGGCCAGTCTGTTGGAATGCCGCCCTTTCGCGAAGGTGAGCCGTTCGCGCCGAACACCAACCTTGCCGCGCCGATCGCCTACCTGATCGATCTGGGATCGGGCCGAGTCCTGTTCGAGCGCGAATCGCGCCGCCGCTTCCTGCCCGCTTCGCTAACCAAGATCATGACCGCCTACGTTGCGTTCGAGCTGATGCAGGCTGGTCGCCTTCAGCCCAACCAGCGCTTCGCGATGAGCGATCCGGCATTCAAGCAGTGGCATCAGGTCGGCTCGACGATGTTCCTCGGCCGCGGTCAGGTGGTGAGTGTCGATACGCTGCTCCTGGGGATCATGACCGTTTCGGCCAACGATGGGTGCATCGTTCTGGCCGAAGGTGCGAGCGGCAGCGTGGGCGCTTTCGTCACCCTGATGAACGCCGAAGCGAAGCGCCTGGGGATGGCCGACAGCCATTTCGGCAGCCCCAACGGCTGGCCTGATCAGGGCGCAACCTACACTTCGGCGCGCGATCTGGCGATCCTGACGCGGGCGATGCTGACCCGCCATCCGGCCTATTATCGCCGCTATGTCGGCCACCCCGGGATGATCTTCAACGGCATCCACCAGGACAATCACGTGCCCCTGTTCGGGCGCGTCGCCGGGGCCGACGGGGTCAAGACCGGGTTCACCAACGAAGCGGGTTATGGCCTGGTCGGATCGGCGATGCGCCACGGGCGGCGGCTGGTGATGGTGGTGGGCGGGTATGATCGGGCGTGGCAGCGCGCGCGCGAATCTCGGGCGCTGCTGGAATGGGGCTTTTCCGGGTGGCAGACTCAGCGCCTGTTCGACGCCGGCACCACTGTGGCCGAGGCGCGGGTGCAGGGCGGGTCCGCGCGAGACATTCCGCTGATCGCGCCGCTGGCCTATTACGTCACCTATCCGGCGGGCAGCACCGCGCCGCCCGTGAAGCTGACGGTGCGCTATGAAGGACCACTCCGCGCGCCCTTGGCCAAGGGCGCCGAAGTCGCCACCCTGCGGGTGTGGACACCGGGCGAGGCGCCGCGCGACCTGCCCCTGCTGGCGGGCGCCTCCACCGGCGTTGCCGGGCCGCTGGCACGGTTGCGCAACGGCTTGTTAGGGCTGGCCGGGCTGTGAGCGGGCGCGGGCGGTTCATCGCTTTCGAGGGCGGCGAGGGCACCGGCAAATCGACCCAGGCCAAGTTGCTCGCCACAGCCCTGGCGGCGCGCGGGATCGACTGTATGACCACCCGCGAGCCCGGTGGCACTCCCGGCGCCGAGGCGATCCGGGCGCTGCTGCTCGATCCGGCGCTGCCGCAATGGGAGCCGGCCGCCGAGGCATTGTTGTTTGCAGCCGCACGCTCGGACCATGTCGCGCATCTCATCGAACCCGCGCTCGCCGCGGGGCGCTGGGTGATCTGCGACCGCTTCGTCGATTCGAGCCTGGCCTACCAGGGCGGGGGCGGGGGGCTGGGCGAGGCAGCGATTCGCGCGCTGCATCAGGTCGGGAGTAATGGGCTGCTGCCTGACCGGACTTTGCTGCTAGAGGTCAATCCTCAGGCAACCGCAGCGCGCATTCAGGCGCGCGATGGCGATGCCACCGACAAAATCGGCGGACGCGGCGCGGCGTTTCATGAAGGTGTCGCCGATGCGTTCGTCAGGTTGGCTCAGGCCGATCCCGCACGGTTTCGCCGCATCGACGCCTCGGGCATCCCCGGCGCGGTCCACGCCCTCGTCCTCGTCGCCGTGCGCGATCTGCTGCAGTGACCCTGCTCGGCCAAGACGAGGCCTGGCGCGAATGGCGCGCGGCGATCGGCCAGGGACGGATGCATCACGGCTGGATTCTCACCGGGCGCAAGGGGATGGGCAAGGCTACGTTTGCCGATGCTGCCGCGCGCGAACTGCTGGCGGCCGGGGGCAGCACCTGGTCCGATCCGCTCAACCACCCCGATATCCTCGATCTTCAACCCCTGCCCGATGGTGACGACGAGGAACGCAAACGCGCCGAGGGCAAGTCGTTCAAGGTCAAGCGCAACATTTCGGTCGATCAAGTCCGCGCCCTGCAAAAGCGTCTGAACACGCGCCCCACGCTGGGCGAGTGGCGGGCGGTGATCGTCAATGCCGCAGATGATCTTGAGAGGGGCGCGGCAAACGCGCTGCTCAAGAGCCTGGAAGAGCCGCCGACAGGGACCATGTTTCTGCTCGTCGCGCACCGGATCGGGCGGTTACAGGCGACCATTCGCTCGCGCTGCCGGGTATTGCGCTTTCCAGAATTGAGCGATGCCGAGGTCGGCGGCGTGCTCGATGCGGAACCCGGCCTGTCTGCCGATGCCCGCGCCGCGGCAATGGCCATGGCTGGCGGCTCGCCGGGTGCCGCGCTCGATTTTGCCGCACGCGACCTGTCCGCTGCGTTCGGACTGATGCGGCGCATTCTCGACAGCGGCGACCCCGATTTCGCCTTGCGCGGCGCTCTGTTGGGCGAGATTGGCCAGCGGCCCGACCGCGACCAGCAGCTCGTCGTGATCGAGGCCGCGCGGATGATCGTGGCCAACGCCGCCGCCGCCGCGGATCGTGCGAGCGCCGCGCGAATGATCGAGGCGCACGCAATGCTCGCCCGGTTGCTTGCCCAGGCCCCCACCGCCAACTTCGACGCGACCACCCTGATGCTGCAAATTGGCGGGTTGCTGGCCTCGGTCGCCGCCGATAGGGAAGCGCCCTGACAAGCAACTGAAAGCCCATCCGGCACAATGGCCGACCCGTATTACATCACCACCGCGATCGCCTACCCCAACGGCAAGCCGCATATCGGCCACGCCTATGAGGCGATCGCCGCCGATGCCATCGCGCGCTTCCAACGGATGCGCGGGCGCGACGTGCGGCTGGTCACGGGCACCGACGAGCACGGCCTCAAGATGGCCCAGACAGCGCGCGCCGCGGGCCGCGATACGCTCGAATTTGCGACAGAAATGTCAAACTATTTCCGTGAGATGTGCGATGCTCTGAACATCGGGTATGATGATTTCTGCCGCACCACCGAACCGCGCCATCATGCCGCGAGCGAAACGATCTGGAAGGCGCTCGAAGAGGCCGGGGACCTCTACCTCGATCGCTACGAGGGCTGGTATTCGGTCCGCGACGAGGCGTTCTACGGCGAGAGCGAACTGATCGACGGGGAAGGGGGGCAGCGCCTTTCGCCGCAGGGCACCCCGGTCGAATGGACCGCCGAGGAAAGCTGGTTCTTCCGCCTCTCAAAGTACCGTGATTATCTGATCGAACTCAATGAAAGTCCCGGTTTTCTCGAGCCCGAGGGCCGCCGCAACGAAGTGCTGAGCTTCCTCAAGGGGCAGGACTTGCGCGATCTGTCGGTTTCACGCACGAGCTTCGACTGGGGCGTGCCGGTGCCGGGCAGCGACGGCCATGTCATGTATGTGTGGGTCGATGCGCTGACGACGTACCTGACCGGGATCGGTTTCCCCGAGCGCGACGGCGATTTCGCGCGGTACTGGCCGGCCGACTTGCATCTGATCGGCAAGGACATCGTCCGCTTTCACGCAGTGTACTGGCCGGCGATCCTCAAAAGCGCGGGCTTGCCGCCGCCAAAGGCGATCTTCGGCCACGGCTTTTTGCTCCACCGCGGCGAGAAGATGTCCAAATCGCTCGGCAACGTGGTCGATCCGCTCGAACTGGCGGAGCGGTTCGGGGTCGATCAGTTGCGCTATTTCCTGCTGCGCGAGGTCAGCTTCGGGCAGGACGGCAGCTATTCGGCCGAGGCGATCGTGACCCGCTGCAACGCCGAATTGGCGAACGGCTTCGGTAACCTCGCACAGCGAGTTCTAAGCATGATTGCAAAAAATTTCGATGGCGAACTACCTGATTTCGATGGAGGGTCAGTTAGAGACATTGGCACGGATGAACCTTTGACGGCTCAGCTCTCAAAAAAGTTCGTGGATCAATTTGAAAAACTTAATATCTCACAAGGAATCGAGATTTGGGTTCGAATGATTGATGGTTGCAACCAATTTATTGATGCAAATGCACCTTGGAAACTTCGTAAGGACGGAAAAATTACGGAGATGAAATGCGTGCTGGCCACGCTCTTTATATCCATTCGTGACCTCGCAATTGCAATTCAGCCTATCATCCCCATCGCTACCGGCAGACTTCTTGACCAGATGGGAGTTCCCGCTGATGAACGTAGCTATGCCGCGCTTGACGACCAAAGTTGGTACGAGCGACATCGCACCTCAGGTTTCCGTATAGCGCAACCGGTCGGCATCTTTCCCCGGCTCGAATTGCCCGTCGAGACCGTGTGATGCTCATAGATTCACACTGCCACCTCAACTACAA
>JANMPV010000008.1:0-2354 GCA_031370045.1 Novosphingobium sp.
GGCGTCTCGGGCCGGGTGCGGCTGCTCGCCGAATTCGTCGTCGCGGGGATCGCGGTCTCGCTGATCGTCACCGACACGCACCTGTATGTGCCGTTTTTCTCCAACCTCTATATCCCGCTGGGGCCGTTCTACTATCTGTTCGCGGCGTTCGTGATCGTCGGCGCTGGCAACGCGGTCAACCTGACCGACGGGCTCGACGGGCTGGCGATCATGCCGGTGATCATCGCCATGGGCACCTTTGCGATCATCGCTTACCTCGCCGGTCGCTCCGACTATGCACACTATCTGGGCATCCCGCATGTGCCGGGGGCGGGCGAACTGGCGATCTTTTGCGCCGCGGTGATGGGCGCGGGCCTGGCGTTCCTGTGGTTCAACGCGCCACCCGCGGCGGTGTTCATGGGCGATACCGGCAGTCTGGCACTGGGCGGCGCGCTGGGCGTGATCGCGGTCGCTGCGCACCACGAGATAGTGCTGGCGATCGTCGGCGGGCTGTTCGTGTTCGAGGCCGCTTCGGTCATCATCCAGGTGTTCTGGTACAAGCGCACGGGCAAGCGGGTGTTCCGCATGGCCCCCATACACCACCATTTCGAACAGCTTGGCTGGGCAGAAGCAACCGTGGTGATCCGCTTCTGGATCGTCTCGATCGTGCTCGCGCTGATCGGCTTGGCAACGCTGAAAGTGCGGTGACGATGATGCGAATGCATAAATCCGCACCGCATCCCCGCGCCGGTGGGGATCCAGCACCAAAGACTCGGCGGTGATCGTATCCCCCGCCTTTGCCTCAAAGCGCTATGCGGTGCTGGGGCTGGCGCGCTCGGGCCTATCGACCGTGGAAACCCTGCTCGCCAGTGGTGCGTGGGTGACAGCGTGGGACAACCGTGAGGAAGCCCGCGCGCTGGTGGAAGCCAAAAACAATCCGCTCGCCGAACTGGCCGATCCGGTGACAATCGATCTGGCAGGGTTCGACGGGGTGGTGGTCTCGCCGGGAGTGCCGCTCAACCGCCACCCGATCGCCGACGCGGCGCGAGCGGCGAACGTGCCGCTGATCGGCGATATCGAGCTGTTCGCGCAGGCCCGCGCCAGCCTGCCCGCGCACCGGGTGGTCGCGATCACCGGGACCAACGGCAAATCGACCACCACCGCGCTGGTCCACCATATGTGCCAAAACGCCGCGCTGCCGGTGCGGATGGGGGGCAACATCGGGCTGCCGGTGCTGGGGCAGGAGCCGCTTCCATCTGGCGGGGTCTATGTGCTCGAGCTGTCGAGCTACCAGATCGACCTGACGCATTCTTTGGCGGCGGACATCGCGGTGCTGATCAATCTCAGCCCCGATCACCTTGACCGCTACGACGGGTTTGCCGGATACATGGCTTCAAAGCTGCGCCTGTTCGCGATGCAGGACGCCGCCCAGCACGCGGTGTTCGGCTGCGGCGACGCGCACACGCTGGCAGCGGCGCGCGATTGCGCCGCGACGAGGGGGGCGCAGCAGGTGCATGTGGTCGATCCTGCCATGTTGGCGGGGCAGGCCGGATGGCCCTCGCTGCAAGGCCCGCACAACCTCCAGAACGCGGCGATAGCGGTCGAAATCGCGAGCCTGCTGGGGCTGAGCGAGGCGCAGTGGTGCCCGGCGCTGGCCAGCTTCAAGGGCCTGGCCCATCGCATGGAGCTGGTCGGCGAGCACGGCGGAGTGCGCTTCATCAACGACAGCAAGGCCACCAATCCCGCCTCCACCGCGCCCGCGCTGGCGGCCTACCCGCGGATTCACTGGATACTGGGCGGATTGCCCAAGGGCGACGATCTCGACGAGTGTCTGCCCAACATCGGCAACGTCGTCGCTGCTTATACCATTGGCGAGGCCGGGCCACGCTTTGCCCAGATCCTCGAGCCGCTGGTTCCGGCCTCGCGCAGCGAGATGCTGGGCGACGCGGTGCGTCAGGCGATGGCCGCGGCCCAACCGGGCGACGTGATCATGCTCTCGCCGGCCTGCGCCAGCTTCGACCAGTTCCGCGATTTCGAGGCGCGCGGCGACGCCTTCCGCGACATCGTCGCGGCGCTGGTCGCCGAAGGGGTCGTCCGGTGAACGCCGCGACCGGTAACAGCCCGGCGCGCGGGGTTCCCACGATCGGTCGCGACGGCGCGGTGCGGGTGGTCGGGCCCGGGCAACGCTATCGCCGCACCCGCCGCAACCAGCTGATCGTGTGGTGGCGCGAGATCGACCGGGTGCTGCTCGGGCTGATCGCCGCGCTGCTGCTGATCGGGGTGGTCGGCGTGGCCGCAGGTTCGCCGGCTAGCGCGCATCGCCTCTCGACCCGTGCGGTGCAGATCGCCGACCTCCACTTTTTGTGGCTTCATCT
>JANMPV010000057.1:0-7999 GCA_031370045.1 Novosphingobium sp.
GCCACCATCGCCAGGATTACGATCTGCACAATCACGCAACTGTCCCGCTTGCTAAACTTGTCCACCCCTCGCCGACGGGCAGCTTGCCCCAGATAGGTACGAAAGACAAATGAACAACGCGTGGACGCGCTCACGTTCCCGAAGAATCCGCACCCTTGGTCGCGATTGAAGCGCGGGCCGGGGCTGCTCTAACCGAAGCGAAGTTTCGGATCAGGAGACATAGTTGCCGCTGGCGGTGGAGACTGCTAGGCGCGCGGCCATTCCGCCATCCCATTTTCGCGACCTCAGCGACGAAAGCATTTTCCCATGGCCGACGAAGGCGACAACATCCTCCAGAACCTCGATCTCGATAGCAGCCCAGCGCCCAACGGAGAGGACACCTCGCCCGCGGTCGGGATCATCTCGCAGTACGTGAAGGACCTCTCGGTCGAGAACCCGCACGCGCCGGAAAGTTTCCAGTGGCAGGATCCGCCGCAGGTTGATGTCCAATTCAACATCGGCAGCAAAACGCTGTCCGAAGAGATGCACGAGGTCGAGCTCAAGATCACGATCAGTTCCAAGCACGAGGCCGGGACCGCGTTCGTGGTCGAGCTGGCCTATGCCGGGCTGGTCGGCATGCGTAATCTGAGCGACGAGCAGGCGCACCCGTTCCTGTTCGCCGAAGCCCCGCGGATCCTGTTCCCGTTCGCCCGCCGGGTCGTCGCCGACGCGGTGCGCGATGCCGGGTATCCGCCGCTGATGCTTGAGCCGATCGATTTCAACGGGCTGTACATGCAGCAACTCGCCGCGCGCGATGAAGGCCTCGCAGCGGAAGGTGCGCCGATCGGCAACGCGTGACCGCGCTCCTCCCAGCTAAGGGAGGAAAGAGGAGGGCATGGCCAGTTTAGCCCGCAGCCTCGGGACGATTGGCGGGTTGACGCTCGCCAGCCGCGTGCTCGGCCTGGTCCGCGACAGCCTGTTTGCGCGCTATATCGGTGCCAGCTTTGCCTCGGACGCGTTCCTGGTTGCCTTCCGCCTGCCCAACATGTTTCGCGCGTTGTTCGCCGAGGGCGCGTTCTCGGCAGCGTTTATCCCGATGTTCAACCAGAAAGTCGGCGATCCCGACGGCGACGGCCTGCCCACAGGGATCGCGTTTGCCGAGCGCGCGCTGGCGGTGCTGCTGCCGGTGCTGGTGGCGATGACCGTCTTGCTCGAAGTCCTCGCATGGCCGGTCACTCTGGTGCTCTCGGGCAAGTTCAACGGCGTCAGCCACGACCAGTTCGCGTTCGCGGTGCAGCTGTCGCGGATCACGATCCCCTACCTGATGCTGATCAGCCTGGTGTCACTGCTGGGCGGCATCCTCAATTCGCTCCACCGCTTCTGGGTCAACGCCGCCGCGCCGATCCTGCTCAACATCTGCCTGATCGTGGCGCTGCTCGGATTCCATTCGGCCGACCCGCTAATCACCGCGCGCAACCAGGCGATCGGGGTCAGCGTTGCGGGCGCTTTGCAACTGGTGTGGCTGATCTGGGCGTGCCGTTCTGCCGGGGTCAGCCTGCGCCTGCGCCGCCCGCGGTTGGACGCCGACGTCAAGCGCCTGCTGGCGCTGGTCTGGCCCGCCGCAGCCGGTGCCGGCGCGGTCCAGATCAACCTCGTGGTCTCGACCGCGCTCGCCGCCTCGCTGCTGAGCCACGGGTCGGTGACATATATCTACATGGCCGACCGGCTGAACCAGCTCCCGCTAGGGCTGATCGGGATCGGGCTTGGCACCGTGCTGCTGCCGACGATTTCGCGTCAGCTCAGCGGCGGGCAAGAGGCCGCGGCGCTCGAGACGCAGAACCGCGGGCTTGAACTGGCGCTGCTGCTGACGCTGCCCGCGACCATGGCGCTGGTGCTATGCGGCGAGCCAATCGCCGCGGCGCTGTTCGGCTATGGCAAGTTCGATGCGACCGACGTGCACTATACCGCGCAAGCGCTGGCCGCGTTCTCGATCGGATTGCCCAGCTACGTCCTCGTCAAGGTACTGACGCCGGGGTACTATGCGCGCCACGATACCCGCACCCCGGTCAAATATGCCACGATCTCGATGGTCGTGAACCTGGTGCTCAATCTCGCGCTGATCGTGCCGCTGGCGCATATGGGCCCGCCGCTGGCAACCGCGATCGCCTCGACCGTCAACGTTGCGATGCTGTATCGCACGCTCCTCAAGCGCGGGCATTTCGTCCCCGATGCCCGGCTCAGGCGGCGAGCCTGGCGGCTGGGCGCAGCCGCGCTGCTGATGGGCGCGGTGCTGTGGGCGCTACAGGGGTTGCTGACGCCCTATACCCACGGCACCTGGATCATCCGCTTCGCCGCGCTGTCGGTGCTAGTCGGCGGCGGCGCGGCGGTCTATTTCCTCGCCACGCTATTGCTGGGCGCGTTCACCCGCGACGATCTCCGCCTGTTGCGCCGCAAGCGCGCGGCTCAAAGCGAGTCCGACTGATGTCAAAACCCATGCGTGTCGTCTCCGGCATCCAGCCGACCGGCAACCTTCATCTCGGCAATTATCTCGGCGCGATCCGCAACTGGGTGCGGATGCAGGACGACGTCTCGGCCAGCGGCGGCCAGTGCCTCTATTTCCTCGCCGATCTCCACGCGATTTCGATGCCGCACGTTCCCGCCGATCTGGCCGCGAGCACCCGCGAGATGGTCGCCGCGCTGGTCGCCTGCGGGATCGATCCGGCACGCTCGATCCTGTTCAACCAGGCGCAAGTTCCCGCGCATGCCGAGCTGCAATGGCTGCTGGGCGGTACTGCGCGGATGGGCTGGCTCAATCGGATGACCCAGTGGAAGGACAAGGCCGGCAAGAACCGCGAAGGCGCGAGCATCGCGCTGTTCACCTACCCGGTGCTCCAGGCCGCCGACGTCCTGCTGTATCAGGCGACCCACGTGCCGGTGGGCGACGACCAGAAGCAGCACCTCGAACTGGCGCGCGACATCGCCCAGAAGTTCAACACCGATTTCGGTGCGGGGAATGAGGTGTTCACTTTGCCCGAACCGATCGTGCCGCCCGAAGCGGCGCGGATCATGAGCCTGCGCGATGGGACCGCCAAGATGAGCAAGTCCGATCCCAGCGACCAGAGCCGGATCAACCTGACCGACGATGCCGACACGATCATGCAAAAAGTCCGCAAGGCGAAGACCGACCCCGAACCGCTGCCATCCGAGGCGGCCGGGCTGGCAGGTCGGGCCGAGGCGGCGAACCTCGTCGGGGTCTATGCCGCGCTGGCCGGGACCAGCGTGGCGCAAGTGCTGGCTGAGCACGGCGGGCAAGGATTCGGTGCGTTCAAGCCCGCGTTGGGCGAGTTGCTGGTGGCAACGCTGGCGCCGATTGCGGCGCGCTTTCGCGACTTGCGCGAGGATCGTGAAGCACTCGACGCGATCCTCGCACAAGGCTCCGCCCGCGCCCGCCATCTCGCCGCACCAACCCTCGCTGCGGCCTATTCCGCGCTGGGTCTGGTGCGGGGTGGTGCATCTTAGGACACATCGCGCATTCAACGCGCATTCACCGACTCCGCACTATGCACAAACCATGCTAAATCAGCCGCCTGCCCGAAAAACGCGGTAGGCTGCCTGAGTGGAGTTCATTGCCATGCGTTCGTCACCCTCTTTCGCTTCTGGCCATTCCCCCTTGCGCCGTCTTGGCCTGATTGCCGCGCCTTTGCTGCTCGCCGGCCTCGCTGCCTGCGCCACGCCGTTCAACGCCGACGTCAAGCGTTTCTCCAGCGCGATGCCTGCCCCAACCGGGCAGACCTTTGCGGTGGTCGCCGAAGACCCGCGCGATTCGGGCGGACTCGAGTTCTCGCAATACGCCGATCTGGTCGCCGCGCAGATGAGCCGACTCGGCTACGTCCGCACCGATCCCAGCCAGGCGGCGATGATCGTCCGGCTCGACTACGGGGTCGACCAGGGCCGTGATCGCGTGCGTTCGACCGGGTTCGGCGGCGATCCGTTCTTCTCGCCGTGGTATGGCAACCAGTTCGGCTATGGTGGTGGTTACAACCGCTTCGGCGGTTTTGGCGGATACGGCGGGGGAGGCTATGGGGGCTTCGGCGGCCGTGGCTATTACAACCCGTACTACAGCCGCGGCGGCTGGGGTTATGGCTGGCAGGATCCGTTCTTCTTCGGATCGGGCTATGGCGACGTCGATGTCGTGACGGTCTATACCAGCGAGCTCGATCTCAAGATTGATGGCAAGGCTGATGGCCGCCGCCTGTTCGAAGGCAAGGCGCAGGCCGCCTCGCGCTCGAACCGGCTGGGCTATCTGATCCCCAACCTCGTCGAAGCGATGTTCACCGATTTCCCCGGCCACAACGGCGACACGCTGCGTATCTCGATCGCACCCGAGGACGGCAAGAAAACAGTCCGACCCGTGAGGGACCGCCGCGACTACTAAGCGGGGCTTTCAGCCACGCTGAAGCGCGGTACCGGTCCACTTATGTGGAAACGCGTTTGGTGCAGTAAAGGTAAGTCTGGGTCGCCGCGTAAATGTGCTCGTCGGCGGGACTGTTGCCCGAATCGCCGATCGCCTGGAGGCGATAGCCGAGCCGCTCGAGCAAGCCGATCAACGCGCGCGGATCGTCACCCATCCCGGCGAGGAACGCAGGGGTAAACTCGAACACCAGATCGGGCGCATCGGCGCGTTCGAACAGCCCGCTCGCACCCCGCAGCGCCTTGGCCTCGGTGCCTTCGATATCGAGCTTGATCAGCCGCACCGCACGGTCGCCAATGATCGCATCAAGCCGCTCGACCGGAATCGCGGTTTGCGAGGCGGCGGCGAAGTCCACCTGATCGCCGCCTGCGTTGCCGGGCTCACGCTCGACCATCGTCGCGAAACCGGGCGCCTCGCCCGCCGCGACATGGCGCAGATCAACGTTGGCGCAGTGGTTGAGCGCGACGTTTGCTTCGAGCAACTTGAACGTGCGCGGATTCGCCTCGATCCCGATCACTTTGCCGGTCGCTCCGACCAGCCGCGACGCCAGCAGGGTAAAATACCCGATGTTGGCGCCGACATCGACGAATGTGTCGCCGGGCTTGAGCAATTCCGAAATCAGCGCAGTTTCGCGCGGCTCCCACTCACCCGTACAGAATATCGTCCTGTCAACGAACTCGGCGAGATCGAGGTTCATGGCAAACCCGTGGCGCGTTTGCACCGCGGGTTGCAGGCCGACCGACCGGCCACCGTCGATCAGCCGATAGGCGAGGTTGCCGATCCGCCAGCGCCCGCGCTCGAACGGAGCTTTCCGGCAGGTTGCGGCCAGCGCGTGGCCGAGCGCGCGGCGGCTCATGGACGATCCAGCGCGACCGCGCCTCCGGTCGAACCGAACCCGCCTTCGCCGCGCGCGGTTTCGTCCAGCTCTTCGACCTTGAGCCAGCTGGCGCGCACCACCGGGGCCAGCACGAACTGGGCGATGCGGTCGCCGCGGCGAATCTCGAACGATGACTCGCCGTGGTTGATGAGGATCACCTTGAGTTCGCCGCGATAGTCGCTGTCGATCGTGCCGGGCGCGTTGGGAACGCCGATCCCGTGCTTGAGCGCAAGGCCCGAGCGCGGGCGAACCTGGATTTCGTATCCATGAGGAATCGCCACCGCCAGCCCGGTCGCCACCGGCCAGCGCTCGCCGGGGGCCAGCGTGACGTTTTCGGCAGACAGCACATCCATCCCCGCCGCGCCGTCGGTGGCATAGGCGGGCAGCGTCAGCCCTTCGAAATGGGGCAGCCGCTTGACCATCACGGGGATCGATTCAGGCGAGTGCATCGGCGATTTTCTCGATCAGTCGCCGGGCGACTTCTTCCTTGGGCATCGGTGCCCAGTCTTCGACCCCCTTTTTGGACACCAGGTGGACGCGATTGTCGGCGCCGCCCATCACGTCTCCCGACACATCGTTGGCAACAATCCAGTCGGCTGCCTTGCGCTTCAACTTGTCCTTGGCGTTGGCGACGACATCCTGGGTCTCGGCTGCAAAGCCCACCACCAACTTGGGCCGCTTGCGCCCCGTGGCAAGGCTGGCGAGGATGTCGGGGTTCTCCTCCAGGACCAGCGCGGGCGGCGCCGAGCCGCGCTTTTTCATCTTCTCCGAAGCGAAATCGCGGGTCCGCCAATCGGCCACCGCGGCGACCATGATCGCAACATCGACCGGCAGCGCTGCGCTGACCGCCGCCGCCATCTCGCGCGCGGTCTCGACATCGATGCGGTCGACCCCGCGCGGCGTTGCCAGCGTGACCGGGCCCGAAACCAGCGTTACCCGCGCGCCGGCGGCGGCGGCGGCGGCGGCAATCGCGAAGCCCTGTTTTCCCGACGAACGGTTGGCGATGTAGCGCACCGGATCGATCGGCTCATGGGTCGGCCCGGCGGTGATCAGAATGTGCTTGCCGCTAAGCGGGCCGTCGAGCGGCTCGGGCGGATCGTCGGGGGCGAAATCGGGCTGGCCCTCCAGCGGATTGGCGAGCGGCTCGGCCCCCGCTTGGGTTTCGAGATGGAGCGCGTGGCGCTTGGCGTTGGGGATCGCGTCGGGATCGGTCGGCGGGGCGGCCTTGGCCTTGCCCTTGCGGACCAGGATCGGCGAGGCGGTCAAGTCCACCAGAGGAAGCGGCTCGGTTTCGGGCGGCGCGTCGCCCTCAAGCGGCTCCATCAAGTGCGGCAAGGGCTCACCTTCAACGCGCGGGGCGCGAGTGATCAGGCCCGCAGACAGCCCACCCAGCCCCGTGTCTTCGCTCTCCGCACCATCGCTCAAGCCCGGCAATTCGGGCGATTCGAGCCCAAGCTCCAGGACATCCCCGATCGCCTGCCAGATCGCCGCAGGCTCGGGCAGGCGGCCGGGGCCGAACTCCCCGCACGCCATCGGCCCCTCGTCGGGATCGAGCACCAGCACGCCCAGATCGCGCAGTTCGGCGATATTGCGGCGGGTGGCGGGATGCTCCCACATCTTCACGTTCATCGCCGGCACCGCGAGCACCGGCTTGTCAGTCGCCAGAAGCAATGTGGTAGCCAGATCGTCGGCTACCCCTGCGGCCATCTTCGCCAGCAAATCGGCGCTGGCCGGGCACACCACCACCAGATCGGCCTGACGGCTGAGCTGGATATGGCCGATCTCGACCTCGTCCTTGAGGTTCCACAAGCTGGTGTGAACCGCATTCTCGCTGAGCGCGGCGAGCGTCATCGGGGTGACGAACTGCGACCCGCCGTGGGTCAGAACGCACACCACCTCGCCCCCGCCCTTCTTGATCAGGCGCACAAGTTCGCACGCCTTGTAGGCGGCAATGCCCCCGCCGACGATCAGGAGGATGCGCGGTGCGTTCATGACAGGAAAGTGCTGCCGATCGATCGAGCCTCAGTCCGCACCCTAGCTCCTTCGGCAGAACGACCCGGTGTTTGACGTCCAGCGTGGACGGCCCCATGGTGTACGAACCTAGTATGCATCGCATAATGCAGCAAGGTTAAGGGGGAATTGCCATGCGACTCGTGCTGACCGCGCTCGTCTATCTGTCCGGATTGCTGTGCCTGTTCCTGGCGGTGGGGTTCCTCACCGATCCGGCCACCAGCGCCTTCGGGTTGGGCATTAAGGCCGATAGCGCCGCGGCACTATCGACTGTGCGCGCGGACTTCACTGCATTTTTTGGGGTGACCGGCGCACTGATGTTGTGGGGCGCATGGCGCCGCAACGGCGACCTGCTGCTGGTTCCCGCGCTCATCTACGGCACCGCGTTCACCGGCCGCGCGATCAATCTGGCAATCCACGGGACTTATCCGATGTTCTTCCAGCCGATGGCGGTCGAGGCGTTCTGGACCGTGCTGCTGTTCACCGCATGGCGCGTGCTGCCCCACCACAAGATTGCGGACATCGCGGGGTAGGATTTTTCCGACTGCCGTCGGATCGGCACCAGCCCGCAACCCCCCCCGGCCACCCCAAATGTAAAATTTGCTGGGTGGGCGGGGGGGGGGGGGGGGGGGGGGCCACGGCGAAAAAAACAAGGGCCCCCC
>JANMPV010000073.1:0-3050 GCA_031370045.1 Novosphingobium sp.
TCCAGCTCGACCCGCAGCATGTCGTAGATGCCAACCGCCGAGACCACGGCGCGAGCCAGATCCGGGTGCTGGGTCAACACGGCTCCCATCAGCAGGCCACCATTCGATCCGCCCTGCAAGGCCAGCCGGTCATGACTGGTGTACCCCTTGGCAATCAGGGTTTCGCCGGCGGCGGCGAAATCGTCGAACACGTTCTGCTTGTGCGTGAGGTTACCCTGGGTGTGCCACTCATCGCCATATTCGCCGCCACCGCGGATGTTGGCGAGAACGTAGATCCCGCCGGCATCGAGCCACAGGCGACGGAACCCGCCCGAAAAGCCCGGCTGCTGGTTTACCCCATACCCGCCATAGCCATAAAGCAGCGTTGGATTGCGGCCATCGAGTTTGACACCCTTCTTCGCGATGATGTTCAGTGGAACCTGGGTACCGTCCTTCGAAGTTGCAAAGATGCGGGTGACTTCGGCGTCGGCATAGCTGACCGGCGAGGTCTGCCGCAGCAGCGTCGGCGCGGCACGCTTCGACGCGCCCGACCAACGGTTGAAATAGGACGGTTCGAGAAACGTCGAGACCGAGTAGACGAGATCGCCCGATGGCATCGCATCGATCTCGCGCACCGCCGCAACCGGGGGTAGCGGCAGGTTTGCCGGATGCAGGCCGTTGCGGTCGTAAACGGTCACGGTGTTGGGACCGCCCGCGATCCGCGTCACCGACAGCGCCTTGTCGGTGACGTGCAGCGGGGCTCCGAATTCACCCCCATCGACGATCGCATCGATCTTCTGTTCGGGAACGATCGTCGGCGCGTTGGCGAAACCGCCTTGGTACGGAGCGGCGAGCTTCAGCACCTTGCCGCGCGGCGCGCCAAGCCGGGACACACCGTACAGCGTGCCATCCCTGGCGACTGCGGCGGACACGATCCGGTCTTGATAGTTCGCCACCTTGATCGCAGCTTTGCCCGGCATCAGGATCCAGTGCTGCCATTGCCCGCCATCGCCGAGCTGGACCGAGGCCAGCGCAGCGGTGCCACCGCCCTCGGACAGAAAAATCTCGCCCGTACGCGGCACGCCATCTTTGGCACCAAGAATCAGGGTGTCCTGTTCGGCGTTGCTGCCCAGGGTGTGAAAATATGTCGCCATATTGAAGTGGCGCTCTCCCTCGGGCGATTCCTCGCTTGGGTAGCGCGTGTAGAAAAAGCTGCGCCCATCGGCGGTCCATGCGAGCGAGCCGCCGCCGGTGGGATACTGGACGCGCGTGATCGGGGTCTCGATTTCCTTGCCGGTGGCGACGTCAAACACATGCAGCGTGCCGTCCTCGCTGCCGCCTTGTGAGATCGATACCGCGACCTTGGAACCGTCGGGCGAAGGTTCGTACCAGTCGATCGCGGTGTGCCCGGCTTTGTCGAGCAGGTTGGGATCGACGACGGCGTGGCGCGATTTCGGATTCAGGCCGCTGTCGAGTCGGACCAGCACCGCCTGTTGCACGGCAGGATCGCTATACATCGCGAAAACGGTCTTGCCGACGGGTTTGAGTGCGGAGAAAGACGGCGAGGCCGCCTTGACCAGCCTGCCGTATTTGGCCTGGATCGCCGCGCGGTTGGGCAGGCCGTCGAGATAGGCGCGGGTCCGCAAATTCTGCGCGTCGCTCCACGCCTCGACCTTGGGATCGTCGGCGTTCTCAAGCGCGCGAAAAGGATCGGCCACCGTCTGGCCATAGTACTTATCGGTGGTGGTCCCGGCCGGAAATACCGGCGCGGGAGGAAGCGTCTCAGCAAAAGCCGAGGTCGCGCAAAAGGTCAGCAACAGAGGAACGAGTCGGCGCATGGGTAACTCCGTGAAAACGATTGGTTCGCTACGTGTCATCAGACATTTGTCGCGTCCAGCCCGATCTTCATGCGTCCCGCGCTCGCCATTTTCCTACATCCCCGAAAGCTGCTAGGGCTGCGCGTGATGCTCACGTCTCCGCTCCCCTCCCCCAGCACCGCCCGAAAAAGCCCGTCCGCGCGCCAGGCCAACATTTTTACCCCAAGACAGTGGTCCATGTGGTCCACGCATCGAGGTTGGACCGGCCATGAGTAGCATCCGCCCCTGGCGCGATATTGCACGGCGGCAGTCTCGCCAGATCATGGTCGGGACGGTTTCATTCGAATGGCTTAGCTGAGACCGCCAAGCGGAAATCAGAGATACTTCGCCAAAGAAGCGAATACCTCATCTAATCCCGGAGTATTTACTTCAGTCCTCAGTTTTTCCAGGGCGACGTCGGTGTCGAGGACATAGTCTGTGACGCTGTATTCCACCTTGCCGCGCCGTGCTTCGAGTGATGAGATCAGGCGTTTAGCTGCGCGATTTTCCGATAGGACCTGAACATCCAGCGAAGCAATGTTTTCCAGGCGGCAGTTCACCAAGAGGATGGCGATGAGCATTCTGGCCAAGCCCAGCCCATGGTAAGCATCGACGACCGCAACCGAGAACTCGGCACTGTCGTCGAGGGTGTCGTCCCTGACCGCGTGAACCGCCCCGACTGCCGGGTGCGCTGGGTTGTCCAGGTCGATCGCGCCCCATGCAAGGTGGCGGTGGCCGTCCGCATCGATCAGGCGTTCAATCACCGAATTGGGCGGCATCGGTTGTGGCGAAAAGAACCGCAAGTAGCGCGATTGCGCGGATAGTTGCTCGATCCCTTTGCGCATTCGCAAACCGTCTGTCGGACGGATCGAGCGAATACAGACTCTTCTGTTGTCTTCCAGCGTCGTATGGATGATTTCGTCGGTGATCCGATCGGACAGTGGCGGTGCAGACATGCCATGAACCTAACACTTGTGACGCTATGCCCCAATCCCTCGACCCAAATGATCGCTGGTCGCCCCGTCATTGCCCCTTCATCTCCGCGCACGTATAGGCCCGCTCATGTCCTTGATGAGTCCCTCGCTCAGGCCGTGGCGCGATATTGCGCGTCGCCAATCCCGCCAGATCATGGTCGGGCGGGTTCCGGTGGGGGGCGATGCGCCGATTACGGTGCAGACGATGACCAACACGCTCACCAGCGATGCGGTGGCGACG
>JANMPV010000109.1:0-2979 GCA_031370045.1 Novosphingobium sp.
ACCCAGCCCTCGGCGCGGTGGAGGAGGACGCGGGTCTCGATCTTGCGGTCACCGAATTTGAATGTCTTGATCAGCGCCGCGCCGACGGGGAGGTCCAGCAATCCCTCGCCACCGGCCTTGGCCTTTGCGCCGGGCGGAAGGTAGAGAAACCGCAGCTTTTCTGCTCCGTCCGACCAAAGCGGGGTGTTGAGCCGATAAGGGGTGACCCCGCTGCTCGGTCTAAGCGCGGTGACGTCAGCGAAGAAGCCATACTCGGCCAGTGTCGCAGAATAGGCGCTGGCGGTGATGGCTGCATCGTTGACCGAAGTAGGTGAAGCTGTGCCCAAGCTGAGCGTCATCAACACTGTTACCGAAAATAGCTTGCCGATCATCCCACGATCCGCGCATCCATCGTCGCCGGGGCGCCGACGGGCGTCGGCTTGCCCGGTATTACGACCGGCGGCAGCGTCGCGGGCAAAGTCGCCAAACCGGGCTTGCCGGTAGCCGGATCGGCACCCTGGCTCGGCAGACCCAGCGTCCATGCCCTGGCCCCCGCGTCGAGCGCCAGCGTGGTCGCCGGATCGCCGAGACCATCCCACAGCACTGGCGGCAGCGCGCCGCCGAACGCTTGCAGCAGCAGCGGCGCGGCGGGCACCTGCGGATCGTAGCCGCCGCGACCGAAGTGGTTGGGCCCGATCGTCACGTGACGCGGGGTCGGATTGTAGGTCTTGTCGGTGTACGGCCGCGGATACGAGACGACCATCACGTGCGAGGTGGGGTTGTCGTCGAACAGGTTGTTGCGCAGCGTGACCTGATCGTTGGCCATGATCATCGAGCCGGTACCGCGCCGCACGCTGGCGACGATATTGCCCTTGGGGGCGAAGTTGGCGGTATCGTTGCCGATCACCAGGTTGCGTTCGATCAGCACGTTCCCGCCGCCCATCACTGGCAGGTTGGGCAGATCGAACACGAGGATACCCCCGGTGTTGCGCGTGACGAAGTTGCTGGTGACCAACGCGTTGCGGCTGTTCTCGATCTCGATTCCGGCGACGTTGCCTTCGGCCCGGCTGTAGCGGACGGTGATGTCCTTGCTCTGCCCGACATAGATCCCCGCGTCCGATGCCCCCTTGGCAATCACCCCGTCGATCAGCACCCCGGTGCTCTGGACCGGATAGATGCCATAGGCGCCGTTGGTTTCCTTGGGTCCGCCGGTCCATTCGGCGCGGACGCGGTAGTAGACGATCCGGTCGGCACCCTTGGACTTGATCGCGTCGCCCTTGGCGTTCTCGACCGCGAAATCGCGCAGGGTGACGTCGTCGGACGTAACCAGAAGCCCTTCGCCCGCGCCCTGCTGGGCGGTGAAGTCGAGGATCGTGCGCTCCATCCCCATGCCGCGCACGGTGACCTTGTCGACATCGAGGCTGAGGCCATCGGTGAGCGCAAATCGCCCCTCGCCGATCTCGACCACATCGCCTGGTTGCGCCGCGATCAACGCTTCCTGCAGGCGCTGCTGCGCGCCCTCGCCCGCAGGCACCGCAATGGTCTTGGCGTTGGCGCTTGTCAGGGCGCCACTTGTCAACGCGGCAACACCAAGCAACACTATCGGCAGGATTTTCATCGGCATTTCTCCCTGTTAGCTATAGTGACCGGGAGACGCCAAATTGCAAGACGAACCCAATTGCCAGACGAACCCAATTGCCAGACGAACAAGGATATCTGCCATCGCCCCTTTACCGCGCCTGACCGCTCTCGCCCTCAGTTTCGCGCTGGCCGCCATGCCCGCCGCCGCTGCCGAGCCACCCGCAATCGCCGGCAAGTGGAAAACCGACGAAGCGACCTCGATCATCCTTATTGCCCCGTGCACCCCGGGCGCGGCTACATATTGCGGCTGGATCAACCGCTTCCTCGTGCCCGAACAAGCTGGCGGAGCGCGTGACGACAAGAACCCCGACAAGGCCCAGCGCAGTCGCAAGCTGCTGGGCGTGGCGATCCTCACCGGGCTGCAGGCCGACGGCAACCAGTGGAGCGGGCGCGGCTACAGCCCCAAGGATGGGCGCAACTTCAAGGCCAGGGTCAGGATCGAGAACGGCAACCTCAGCCTGCGCGGCTGCGTGTCGATCATCTGCCGCACGGTGGTGTGGACGCGGGTCTGAGAAAGGGCTGGCCGGTCCGGTCGATTGCGGTGACGAAAGTGGCTTGAAGCCAAGCCGCCAACCTGCCTATTCTCCGAAAATAAGGGTCGCAAACTCAAAGTTTCAGGGAGAGCGGCCGTGGCAGATTCATACGATTTCGTAATCGTCGGCGGCGGATCGGCCGGGGCGGTGCTGGCCGCGCGGCTATCGGAAGATCCCACGTTCACCGTCGCGCTGCTTGAGGCGGGAGAACGTCCGCCCGAGCGCGAGCTGATGCCTGCCGCGTGTGCGAGCCTGCAACTCGATCCCGAGACCGACTGGATGTATATGGCCGACCCCGGCAAGGCGGGACTTGGCCTCAAAGGACGCCGGATGCGGACCCCGCGCGGCAAAATGCTCGGCGGCTCGTCGGGCATCAATTACATGGTCTGGGTGCGCGGGCATCCGGAGGATTTCGACCATTGGGCTGAGCTAGGCGCAGAAGGCTGGAGCTATGCCGAGGTGCTGCCCGCGTTCAAGCGGCTGGAGGATCTTGTTCCCAGCAACGAAATCGTCATCGATCGCGACGCGCATGGCACCGGCGGCCCGGTTGGCGTCGCGGTACGATCGCCGATGATCCCGGCAACCCGCCAATTCGTCGAGGCCGCCGAAGCCGCGGGCATCCCGCGCGGCGATTACAACGGCAAGGATCGCTTCAACCCGGCGGGCGTGTCCTCAGCGCATCAGACCAACACCCGCAAGGGCAAGCGATCGAGCACCTATCATGCCTATCTGGAGGGCGAAGCCGAGGCGCGGACAAACCTGACGATCATCACCGGCGCGCTGGTAACGCGCGTGGTGCTGGAGGGCGAAGGCGCTGCGCTGACCG
>JANMPV010000116.1:0-3371 GCA_031370045.1 Novosphingobium sp.
CACGGCAGAACCCCTCCGTCAGCCCAAAAGGGCTGCCACCTCCCCATTTGCGCAAGCGCGAAAATGGGGAGGAGCTGACTCTAGGCCCGCCCGGTCGTGTTCGCCAGCAGCGCCGGATCGACCCCTTCGGCCTTCCACGTCGCGGTCCAGCGCACTGCGGCGGGGGTATCGAATACGATCCGGTCGTGTCCTTGGGCGGCGTACCAGCCGTGGCGCTGCATCTCGCCGTCGAGCTGGCCCGGACCCCACCCGGCATAGCCCAGCGCGAACACCCAGCGCGCCGGACCTTCGCCGCGGGTTATCGCGCGCAACGCCTCAAGGCTGGCGGACAGGCCGTATTGCCCTTCGACCACTATGGTATCCTCGCAGCGCCATTCGGGCGAATGGAGGAGGAAGCCGCGCTGCCTCTCCACCGGGCCGCCGTTGTGGACCGGTGCATCGGGCGCCTCCCTGGGATCGAGTCCGACATTGCCGAGCAACTGGTGAAAACGCAGCCCCGGATGGAGCTTGCCGATCCCGATTCCCAGCGCCCCGTTGGCGTCGTGGACGCACATCGCGATCACCGCGAGATCGAACCGCGGGTCGCCCATTCCGGGCATGGCGAGCAGCAGCCGGCCGGTGAGGGTTTGCACTTCGCGCATCGCAGGGCAGGGTAAGCCACGAATCGGGCTAAACCAAAAGCTTTGCGACCGGCGACCGGCTGGAAGTGATGCAACCAAACGGGGACACGGCATTGATCTGGGCAAAACGCATCGGCTGGGGGCTGCTGACCGGGCTGCTGCTGATCCTGATCGGGCTGATGACGTGGGAGCCGTTCGCTGCGCCCTCCCCCGCTGCCGCTTCGACCCGCGCTTATGCCGTGCAGATAACCCGCGACGAATTCGGCGTACCCCACGTCCACGGCAAGACCGATCCCGACGTCGCCTTCGGAATCGCTTTCGCCCATGCCGAGGACGACTTCGCCACGCTCCAGGATGCCGCGGCGATGAGCCGCGGGCGCTATGGTGCGATCGCCGGAGCTGACGGCGCCAAAGTCGATTTCGCGTTCCACCTGCTCGATGCACGCGGGACGGTGCAGCGCCATTATGCGGCGCTGCCGGGCGATGTCCGCGCGCTGCTCGAAGCCTATGCCGCAGGGCTCAACCGCTATGCCGCCGGGCACCCCGGCGAGGTCAAGCTGGCGCGGCTGTTCCCGCTCGATGGGCGCGATATCGCCACCGGGTTCGCGCTGCGCCAGCCGTTCTTCTTCGGGCTCGATCACACGATCGGCGCGCTGGTCGGTGAAACGCCGCTGGGCGCCGACAAAGGTCCTGCGCTGGATGGCAAGCCACTGCCCGATTATCCGCACGGCGGCGGTAGCCTGATCCCGGCAGCCGCCGACCAAGCCACCAAGCCCGGCCCGCTGCCAGTGGGAGAAGACGCCGCGCTGGCCGGCTCGAACGCCTTTGCGGTCGCTCCGGCACGGTCGGGCGACGGGGTCACCCGGCTGGTCTCCAACGCCCACCAGCCGTATCGCGGCGGGGTCGCGTGGTACGAGATCGTGGTCGAGAGCGATCAGGGCTGGCACATGGCCGGGGCGCTGTTTCCGGGGATGCCGTTCCTCGCGTTGGGCCACAACGAGAACCTGGGCTGGACCAACACCGTCAACCGCCCCGACCTGATCGACGTCTACAAGCTGGTGCTCGACAACGACGGCAACCGTTACCGCCTCGACGGCAAGTGGCTGCCGCTCGAGACCAAACGCGTGTGGCTGCCAGTGCGGTTCGGGCCTCTGGTGCTGCCGGTGCCCAAGACCGTGTACCGGTCAGCACATGGCCCTGTGATCATCAACAAGCAGGGCGCCTTCGCGATCCGCTATGCCGCGATCGACAGCATCGCCAACATCGGCGACTTCTATCACCTCAACAAGGCGCGCGACTTTGGCGAATGGCAGGCGCTGATGGCACGGCACCCGCTGCCCTCGACCAACTTCATCTACGCGGACCGCGCGGGCAACATCGCCTATCTCTACAACGCAGCGTTTCCGGTGCGCCAACCCGGGTTCGACTGGAGGCGGATTTTGCCCGGCGACCGATCGGACCTGATCTGGCACGATACCGTCACACCGGATCTGGTCCCGCACTATATCAACCCGGCTTCAGGTTTCCTCTACAACGCCAACAACACCCCGTTCCGCGCCGCGGGCAAGGCCAGTGATCTCGACCCGGCGCTGACCTCGCCGCTGCTGGGGGTCGAGCTCGACGAGACCAACCGCTCGCGCCGCGCGGGCAAGCTGATGGATGCGACCAACCCGATCGGGCGGCGCGAATTGCACGCGATCAAGTACGACACCGGCTACGAACGCACCGCCGAGGTCGCGTGGATGCTCGACGGGATCGCCGCGCTCGACGTTAAAGCCGATCCGGTCCTGCGCCGCGCGCAGGCGTTGCTCGGCGAGTGGGACCTCAAGGCCGACGGGCACAATCCGGGCGATGCGCTGGCGGTGATGGTGCTCAAGGACGCAATGAAGTCGAGCTACAACCACACCGAACCGCCCGATCCGCGCAAGCAGCTGGAATGGGCGGCGGGACACCTGATGAAATACTTCGGGTGCCTCGATCCACCGCTCGGCCAGGTCGAGCGGCTGCGCCAGGGGCCGGGGCGTTACCGGGTCGACCTCCCGCTCGACGGTGGCGGCGACACCTTGCGCGCGGCGACCAGCTGGAACGTCGATCCCATGGACGGGCGGCTGCTGATCAAGCACGGCGACAGCTTCGTGATGTTCGTCGAATGGCCTGAAAATGGACGCGTAACCTCGCGCTCGATCCAACCGTTCGGCGCCGCGACCACCCGGCCAGACAGCCCGCATTTCACCGACCAGGCCCCGCTGTTCGCCGCGCATCGGCTCAAGCCCGTCCACTTCACCCGCGCCGACATAGCCGCCCATGCCGTTCGTCGATATGTGGTGAGCAATCGCTAAGGCTTTGCTAGACCGCGACTATAAACACCACACCCGCTCCTGCTGAGCGTGTCGAAGCACGTGCGCTGCCATCTGACAAATGTCGCGTGTGTCCTTCGACAGGCTCAGGACGAGCGGGACTTATGACATTGGGTCCCCCCGCCATGCACCGCACTATCGCCATCTCGGTCCTTGCCCTCTCGCTATCGGCCTGCGCCGCCGGCATGACCAAGCCGCAAGCCGCCGCCGTGCCGCCACCCGCTCCGCTCGCCACCGCCGAACCCGCGCCGCTCTCGCAACTCGTCGCGGCGGTCGACATCCCCTACGAAAGCTTCACCCTTCCCAACGGGCTGACCGTGCTGGTCCACACCGATCGCAAGGCTCCGATCGTGGGGGTAACCACCTACTTCCGCGTCGGCAGCAAGCACGAGCC
>JANMPV010000141.1:0-1644 GCA_031370045.1 Novosphingobium sp.
TGGGGGACAACGAACCCTACGCAATGGACGGAATCGACCACACTGTGCCGCACCACTGCTACGGGGCCGGGCGTGCCTATGCGGAGTTGGAACTGCGCCAGGATCTGATCGCTGACCCGGCGGGTCAGGAGCATTGGGCAGAACTGTTGGCCGGGGTGCTGCTGGCGGCACTCACCAACTTCCGCTCATCAACCTGAGCGGGCATAGGGGTGGGATGAAAACGGCCAACTGGACGATCGGGATCATCGGCGGATCGGGGCTCTACGCGCTCGATGCGCTGGAGGATCCGCAGTGGATCGCGATCGATACCCCGTGGGGGGCACCTTCGGACGAGATCCTGTTCGGGCGGATCGGCGATGTGCGGGTGCGGTTCCTGCCGCGCCATGGCCGCGGCCACCGCTTGCCGCCTTCCAACGTCGACGCCCGCGCCAACATCGATGCGCTCAAGCGCGCGGGTTGCACCGATCTGCTGGCGATCTCGGCGGTCGGTTCGCTGCGTGAGGAGCTGCCCCCAGGCCGGTTCGTTGTCGCCGATCAATTCATCGACCGCACCCGCGACCGCCCGGGCAGTTTCTTCGGCCCCGGTCTTGTCGCCCACGTCAGCCTGGCCGATCCGGTCTGCCCGCGGCTCTCGGTGATGGCTGCCGATGCGGTCGAGGCGGTGGGCGGGGCGGTCACCCGCGGCGCGACGTACCTGGCGATGGAAGGGCCGCAGTTCTCGACCCGCGCCGAAAGCCTCCTGTTCCGCACATGGGGTGCCGATCTGATCGGGATGACCGCAATGCCCGAAGCCCGCCTCGCGCGCGAGGCCGAGCTGCCTTATGCGCTGGTTGGGATGGTCACCGATTACGATTGCTGGCGCAAATCCGACGCGGCGGTCGAGGTCAGCGAAATCATCGCGCAAATGAACGCCAACGGCGATCTGGCGCGCGCTGCGGTAGAAGCGTTCGTCAGCGCTTTGCCGCCGGAGCGGATGCCATCGCCGATCGATACCGTGCTCGACCGAGCGATAGTCACCGCGCCCGAAGCCCGCGATCCGGCGCTGCTGGCGCGGCTCGATGCCGTGGCCGGGCGGTATTTGCGCGAGAGTTGAGTTCGCAAATCCTCCCCGGAACGGGGAGGATTTGTTACGCCGCCGCGACCTGCGCGTCCTGCATCAGCTGGTGCAACTCGCCCGCCTCGAACATTTCCATCATGATGTCCGATCCGCCGACGAACTCGCCCTTGACGTAAAGCTGGGGGATCGTCGGCCAGTCGGAATATTGCTTGATCCCCGATCGGATTTCCATGTCCTGAAGCACGTCGACGCTCTCAAACCCGACGCCCAGATGCTCGAGCATGGCGACCGCCTTGCTCGAAAAGCCGCATTGCGGGAACAAGGGCGTGCCTTTCATGAACAAGACAACATCGTTGCCGGTGACGATCTCGGCAATACGGCTCTGGGCGTCTGACATGGGAATACCTTTCGCGTTCTAGCTGGGAACGGCGCCAATCAGTTACAAGAAGTGGTGAGTTGCAAGGCGTGGAGCGCGCCGCCCATCCGCCCGTCGAGCGCGGCATAGACCGCCTTGTGCTGGGCCACGCGCGGTTTGCCCGCGAACCCGGCCCACACGACATGCGCGGCCCAATGGTCGTTGTCGCCGG
>JANMPV010000218.1:0-4550 GCA_031370045.1 Novosphingobium sp.
TTGTGCGCTTCGGCATTTACGCGATGGCGGCGACGGGGTAATCTTCGCAAGCAGGAACCCGGTTATCGGCGTGAAACGGAAATTTCCGTTCGCAGCGGTGACCAGATTGTCGGCGCTCACAAGGGTGTCGGCCAAGAACCAAGGAGCACAATGATGCCAGGCACGCTTACCGCACGCGCGAAAACCCCCGCCGAAGAGGCCGAAGTCGAGATCGACAACGGCCCGTCGCCGCCGCCTTCGGGCAAGGGCCAGAACCTTCAGGACATGTTCCTCATCCAGCTGCGTAAAACCAAGGCACCGGTCACGATGTTTCTGGTCAAGGGCGTCAAGCTGCAAGGGATCGTCACCTGGTTCGACAATTTCTCAATCCTGCTGCGCCGCGATGGGCAATCGCAGCTCGTCTATAAGCACGCCATTTCGACCATCATGCCCAGCCAGCCGTTGCCACTGACACCTTTCGCCGCGATCGAAGACAAGGGCCGCAAGCCGCGGCTTTTGCAGGATATCTTCCTGACAAGCGTGCGCGACGCAGCGGTTCCGGTGACGATGTTCCTGGTCAACGGCGTGATGTTGCAGGGCAGGGTGGCCGCGTATGACTTGTTCTGCATGATGCTTGAGCGCGAAGGCTACGTCCAACTTGCCTACAAGCATGCGATCTCGACCATCCAGCCGACAACGCATGTCGATCTTTCGGGCGACTGGAACGACGGGGGCGACGACACCTGACCCCATCCTTCGGTAATGACGACCGCAGCGGCGAAGTCAGCCGTGGGGCCCGTGCGGTTGTCGTGTATCCGCAGATGCGCCGGGCGAATTCAGATCCCGAGTTGCGGCTTGAGGAAGCGCGTGGCTTGGCCATGGCGATCGGGGTGGTCGTCGCCGAGGCGATGACGATCCCGATCCGTACTGTCCGCCCGGGCACTTTGTTCGGCGAAGGGCAGATCCAGCGGATTGGCGATGCTTGCAACCTCGAAGATGCCGAACTGGTAATCGTCGATGGCGCGCTCAGCGCGGTGCAGCAGCGCAATCTCGAGGAAAAACTCAAGCGCAAGGTGATCGACCGGACCGGACTGATCCTCGAGATCTTCGGTGAACGCGCGGCCACCGCGGAGGGGCGACTGCAGGTCGAACTGGCCCATCTCGATTATCAGGCCGGCAGGTTGGTGCGCAGCTGGACCCACCTCGAACGCCAGCGCGGCGGTTTCGGGTTCCTTGGCGGCCCCGGCGAGACCCAGATCGAAGCGGACCGGCGGATGATCCGCAACCGGATTGCGCGCATCCGCCGCGATCTCGATCAGGTCCGTCGCACCCGCGGGCTTCACCGCGATCGCCGCCAGCGCGCGCCGTGGCCGGTTATCGCGCTGGTCGGCTATACCAACGCGGGCAAATCGACGCTGTTCAACCGCATGACCGGGGCCACGGTGGTGGCCGAGGACATGCTATTCGCCACGCTCGATCCAACGATGCGCGCGATCCGCCTGGCGGGGCTCGACAAGGCGATCCTGTCGGACACGGTGGGGTTTATCTCGGACCTGCCAACCCAGCTAGTCGCCGCGTTCCGCGCGACACTCGAGGAAGTGACCGCCGCCGATTGCATCATCCACGTCCGTGATGTCGCCAATCCCGCGAGCGGCGAGCAGAAAACCGAGGTCGAGGAAATCCTGACTGATCTTGGGGTGATTTCTGAAGCCGGAGCCGAAGCGGGGGTGCCGCTGATCGAGGCATGGAACAAGTGGGACTTGCTCGAAGCCGATGAGCGCGCGGTACGGCTCGATCTGGTCAAGGTTCAGCCACGCGCGCGCCCAGCGGTGCCGATTTCGGCAGCGACGGGCGAGGGGATCGATGCTTTGATCGCCATGGTCGCCAAGGCGCTGACGGGTAAGGCACGGCGGCACGAGTTGACCGTGCCAGCGGGCGACGGCCAGCGCCTCGCCTGGCTTTACGCCAACGGTGAGGTTCTCTTGGATGAGGAGGCGAGCGACGCAGGCGAACCCGCCCGGCATTTGGAGGTGAGGCTGACGGCGCGCGATTTTGGCCGCTACTCGCAGCTATGAGCGGCTTTTTTCGTCAAGCTTGACCCGCTGCCACAGCGCCTCCTGCGCATCGAGCGAGAGGTCGGTGAAAGACTGCCCATCCGACTGGGATAGCGCCTCCATCGCACGATATCGCCGGGCGAACTTCTCGTTCGCCGCGCGCAACGCGTCTTCGGGGGCGACGCCATGGCTGCGCACGACGTTGACCGCCGCGAACAGCAGGTCGCCAGCCTCCTCGATCCGGGCTGCGGCGTCGGGGGCGGTTGCCAATTCTTCGAGTTCCTCGGCGAGTTTGGCCGCCGGACCCTCCCGATCGGGCCAGTCGAAGCCGTCGCGCGCGGCCCGTCGCTGGAGCTTTTCGGCGCGGAGCAGCGCGGGGAGCGCGCTCGCCACGCCATCCATCGCGCTCATCGCACCCCTGGCTGCGCGCTCCTTGGCTTTGATGGCTTCCCAGCCTTCGCGTTGGGTGACGGCGCCGAAGATGTGCGGATGGCGTGCTTCCAGCTTGGCGACGATTGCGGCGGCGACGTCGTCCAGGCCGAAATGTCCTGCTTCCTCGGCCATCCGCGCGTGGAACACGACCTGGAGCAAAAGGTCGCCAAGTTCATCGCGTAAGTCGGCCAGGTCATCACGCGCGATGGCATCGGCGACTTCGTAGGCTTCCTCGATGGTGTACGGGGCGATACTGGCGAACGTCTGGACCCGGTCCCATTCGCAGCCGTTCACGGGATCGCGCAGGCGGGCCATGATGGAAACAAGGCGGTCGATGGCTGGAATTGCGCTCATTGCGCGATGGGCCGAGTGAGAGGGGAGCCTGCTGGCAAGCCCAGCGTCTGGACGATTTCAGATTGATAATATGTATTATGTAAAATAAAGGTCGATACCGATGGGTGATGCCTGCGTCCCCTCACATCCCGATCCAGCTAAACAGCATCGCCCCAAGGATGAACAATCCCAACCAGATCGCCGCCATCTTCCAGCCCCGCACCCAATCGATCTCGCGCCGCCGCAGCGCCAGCAGCGGCAAAACCAGCGCGAGCGCCAGGAACGCCAACGACGCAATCGCATTGCCGCTCACAGATCTATCTCCAGGCCGTCGTACCCCGGCTGAACTCCATCCGGCAGTTCGGCGCACAAGGATGCGTAGTCCATCGACTTGTCGAGATGCGTGAGCACCGCACGCCGCGCGCCCGAGCGCTCGATCAGTTCCAGCGCCATCGCCAGATGCGCGTGCGTGGGATGCGGCTCGCGGCGCAGCGCATCGACCACCAGCAAGTCGGTGCCATCGAACAGGCGCACCATATCGCTGGTAATCTCGCTGAAGTCTGTTGCGTAAACAACAGATTTTCCATCACATTCGAACCGAAAAGCGGTGCTTTGCGCGGGTCCGTGCGGCATCTGGACATGGCCAATGCCCATACCGAAGCACATCCGCAACCGATCGAGATTATCGAGCGAAACGAGCGTGTGATAGCCATACTGGCCAGAAAACACATAGCCGAACCGCTGGCGCAGCCGCAGCACGGTTTCGCCCGCAGCATAGCCCGGGATCGGCCCGTCGCGGCCATAGCGCAGCGGGCGCAAGTCATCGATCCCGTGGCAGTGATCGGCGTGGTCGTGGGTCCAGAACACCGCATCGAGCCGGTCGATCTCGTTGGCGAGCAACTGGTTGCGCAGATCGGTCGAGGTATCGACCAGAATCCGCGCCCCGGCGCTGCTTTCGACGATGACCGACACCCGGCTGCGGCGGTTCTTCGGCTCGGCCGGATCGCACAGCCCCCAATCGTTGCCAATCCGCGGCACTCCGGTCGAAGTGCCCGAGCCGAGCATCCGCAGTTTCATGCGGCGGCCTTGCCAAACAGCCTGAAGAAGTTGGCGGAAGTGGTCTCGGCGAGAACCTCTGGTTCCACTCCGCGCAAGATCGCGACGTGGCGCAAAGTGTCGGCGACGAACGCGGGTTCGCAAGTCCGGCCCCGATGCGGAACCGGCGCCAGGAACGGGGCATCGGTTTCAACCAGGATACGATCTTCTGGAAGTTCACCAGCAATTTTCTGAAGTTCGCGCGCGTTCTTGAACGTGACTATTCCCGAAAGCGAGATCGTCAGCCCCAGATCCAGCACGATCCGCGCAAAGCCGCGCGAGGCGGTGAAGCAGTGGATCAGAGCGGGAAACGCGCCCTGCTCCATCTCTTCGGCGAGGATGCCGGTGGTGTCATCTTCGGCATCGCGGGTGTGGATGATCAGTGGCAGGCCGGTCTCACGCGCGACGCCGATGTGCATCCGGAACAGCTTGCGCTGCACCTCGCGGTCGGAGTGGTCATAGTAGTAATCGAGCCCGGTCTCGCCGATCCCGATGACGCGTGGATGCGCGGTCGCATCGAACAATGCCTGCGCGCCAAGATCGGCGTGTGCGTCCGCCTCGTGCGGATGAATCCCGACACTCGCCCAGACATCGGGCTCGCGCACTGCGGTGGCGACGACCGCGTCCCATTCCGAAGCCCGGGTCGAGATGTTCAAG
>JANMPV010000248.1:0-1831 GCA_031370045.1 Novosphingobium sp.
CCAGGATGTCGAGCCGCCCGTGAAGCCGCTCGACCTCGCCGATAATCTCCTGCCAGCGCGCTTCGTCGCGCACGTCATGAACGAAAGCGTGGCCCCCGATCGCGTTGGCGACCGCCTGGGCCTTGGCCAGATCGATGTCGGTGACGACGACTTTCGCGCCTTCTTCGGCCAGGCGCTCGGCATCGGCTTTGCCCAGCCCCATTGCCCCGCCGGTGATCAAAGCCACTTTGCCCGCAACGCGTCCTGCCATCATGCTCTCTCCCGATTATGGGGGTATGGTAGCGAGGCTTTTGCCGGCGGGTACCGTCAAAAACGCTATCGTCGGGAAGCACCCCGCCCGGCACTTGTGAGAGTTAATCCGCAGTGTCCGCGCCCCTATGCTGCGTTGGTCGAGGAGCACGGGCATGACGATGGACGCTGCCGAAGTCGAACGCCTCAAGGCGATGATGGAATGGGAAGGCGCGCGCACCGCCCCGCCCGCAGGGTTCCCCGCGCTGCCCGACATGCCCGCGGGGCGCTATACCTCGCCCGAATACTTCGCGCTCGAGCAGGAGCACATCTTCCGCAAAAGCTGGCTGTTCGCCGCGCATCTCGATGAGGTTCCCGAGCCGGGGTGTTTCATGCGCTGGCACAACGCGGGCGATCCGATCGTCATTGTCCATGGCCATGACGGCGTGGTCCGCGCATTCTACAACACCTGCCGCCACCGCGGTGCGCCGGTGGTGACAGAAGACCGCGGCAGGGCGGTGCGGCTGATCTGCGCCTATCACAACTGGACCTACAAGACCGACGGCACGCTGGTGGGCGTTCCCGAGCGGCGTGATTTCGCCAATCTCGATCTGTCGTGCCGCAGCCTGATCGGGGTGCGCTGCGAGCGCCTGGGCAAGCTGATTTTCGTCAACTTCGACGATGGAGCGATGTCCTTGCGCGCATGGATGGGGCCGCTGTGGGACGAATGGGACGAGTTCGGATTCGACAACCTGCGCCTTGCCGCGCGCCATTCGTTCGAGCTTCAATGCAACTGGAAGGTGGCGATGGAGGCCAACATGGAGGTCTACCACGTGCCCTTCATCCATGCCGAGACGGTCGCGCCGCTGGTCGACAGTACGCGCAATTTCAACAGCTTCTATCCCAACGGCCACGCCCGGATGCTCGCCCCGGCACCGCGCCAGACCAACCGCGAGCACGTTCGCGCGGTCGACAGCGCAACCAACTGGCGGCAGATCGAAAGCGTCGGTGAGCTGGGGCGGACCGCCACGCAAAGCTACACCCTGTTTCCCAACTGGGTTTCGCCGCTGTCTAATTATTTCGTACCGCCGCTGCTGTTCTGGCCAACCTCGCTGGGCACCACCCGGCTCGAACTGATCACCATGGCGCCCGATTGGGGCGATGGCCCCGCTCCCGACCTGTGGACCGTGGCGGATCCCGGCGCGCCCAACGGCCGGGCGATGAGCCGGATCATCCTGGAAGACACTCAGTTCGGCGAGGCAATCCAGCAGTCGATGGAAAGCCGCGGGTTCCAGAGTGTGCCGCTGAGCTATCAGGAAGCGCGCATCTATTCGTTCCACCAGAGTTGCGACCGGATGATCGGCCCCGAAAACGTCGCGGAAGAATTGCGCGTGGCCCCGGCGATCGGCGCGGACTGGGTCTGGCCCAACGATCCGCGGATCGCCCAGAAGCAAGCGAACGAATGGGGTTGCCGTAGCGTAATCGGCGACCGGCCGAGCGGGCTAGCGGTTTTGCTTAATGTGCGCGGCAGGGGGTTTGTGTAGACATTTGCCATCGGCTTTGGCGAAGTTCGCGAAGGCTCATCGACAACGAAGCGGCAGGC
>JANMPV010000294.1:0-3591 GCA_031370045.1 Novosphingobium sp.
GAGTTCGAGTGCCGCACGCAAAGTCGGGGCCAGTGCCTCGAACGCCTCGCGGCAATCGGCGGCGGCGATCCGCCAGTCGTCGCCCAGCACGTGGCGATCGAACCGCTCGGTGTATTCGGCCACCGCCGCGTCACCGCGCACGCGCACGGCGTTGATGATCGCGGTGACGTCGCTTGCCACCTCGCCGTCGCTCTCGCGGCGGTCGCGGACCAGCCGGTCGAACGCTGCGGCAAAGCCGGGATCGCGCGAGTTCATCCGACGCATCAGGCGGCCTGCTTCGTGGCAGCGAGCGCGCGGAATGCGTCGATCAGCGCACCCAGCCGCGGGTCGGTCTTGAGCGCGGCACGGTTGACGAACAACCGTGCCGAGACCGGCATGATCACGCTGGTTTCGACCAGACCGTTGTCCGCCAGCGTCCGTCCGCTCGAGACCAGATCGACGATCCGCCCGGCCAGGCCCAGCGAGGGTGCAAGTTCCATCGCCCCGTTGAGCTTCACGCACTCGGCCTGGATCCCAAGGCTTTCGAAATGGCGCCGGGTCAGGTTGGGATACTTGGTTGCGACGCGGGCATGGCTGGCGCTGGCAAGGCCGACCGCATCGCGCGGTTCGGCCACCGACAAGCGACAGTGTCCGATATCCAGATCGACCGGGGCGTAAAGATCGGCATAGGCGAACTCGTCGATCACGTCCGAACCGACGATCCCGGCCTGTGCTGCCCCGTGGGCAACGAAAGTGGCGACGTCGAATGCGCGGACCCGGATGATGCGAATGTCCGCCCCAAAGACGTCGGACTCCTCGCACGCGAACGACAGCGCGCGGTTCTGCTTGTCGTGGAATGCGGCTTCGGGCACCACCCCGGCACGCGCCATCACAGGCAGCGCTTCGTCGAGGATGCGCCCCTTGGGAACGGCGAAGGTAAGTGGGTTCGGCATGGCTTGCGCGCCTTACGTTGCAGTGCGGCGAAGAGCAACCGGGAGGGATCGGCGATGACCGAACAGAGATACCGTCCGCAATCGCTCTACCAGGCCGGAGGCAGCTCGGTCGCCGATGCGTTCCACAACCAGGCGCTGTACTGCCGCGCCAACGACGCCCCGATCACCGCGCGGGTGGTCGAGGCGGTGCGCGAGTTGCTGGCAGGCGATGCGCGAGGCGATCTGCTTGGCCGGGTTCGCGATTGGAACGGCGCGCCGTTGGCCGATGCGCTGCCGCTGCGCGTGGCTGGCGGGCTCCACGCGCTGCACCTGAACGGTGACGAACCGGCACTGAGCGCGATCTATCGCGGTGAGGACACGGACGATGCGGCGGTGATCGGCGAGGTCATCGCGCGGCGCGAGGCCGAGCTGCTGCCGTGGCTCCACGGTCCGCCGCAGACCAACGAGGCCGCCCGCTCGGCCAACTTCATCCTCGCGCTGCTATGGCTGGCCGAGCGCGGATTGCCGCCGCGCTTCGAATGCCACGAGATTGGGTCGAGTGCTGGCATCAACCTGATGATCGACCGCTATCGCTATGATCTGGGAGGCGTCGAAGTTGGCCCAGGACACGCCGCGCTGTCGTTCCAGCCCGAATGGCGCGGACCACCGCCGCCATCGCTCAACATTGCCTTCGCCTCGCTCAAGGGCTGCGACGTCGCCCCGGTCGATCTCACCGATCCCGCGCAGGCGCTGCGCCTCAGGGCCTATATCTGGCCCGAGCACCTCGTCCGCTTTGCGCGAATGGACGCAGCGATTGCGGCGACCACCGCCAGCAAGCCGGATGTCGTGCGAATGAACGCTGCCGACTTCATCGAACAGGTGCTGGCCGCGCCGCAGGCGGAGGGGACGACGCGAGTACTGATGCACTCGATTGTCTGGCCGTATGTCCCGACCGACCAGCAAGATCGGGTCTCCGAGGCGATGGCCGCCGCCGGGGCGAGAGCCACTGCGGCGCGCCCGCTGGCGTGGATCGCGCTCGAAGCCAATCGCACCGTCCACCATCACGAACTGACCGTGCGCTATTGGCCGGGCGGCGAGCAGCGCCTAAAGCTTGGCGTGGCGCACGCGCATGGCGCTTGGCTCGAACATTTCGGCGAACCGCTGCCGAGCGCGTGGCCGGACTGAATTACCGCAGCCCCCGCTTGACGATCTCCTCGTCGATCGCATCGATGATCTCGCGCGAGCACGCCGCGACATCGACGAACGCGCAATAGCCGAGCGCCGCGCTGCCGAATACGTCGGGCACGCCATCGGTGCGGATGTTGATTACCAGCGAATAAACCGTGAACTCGGGCTTGCGCGCCGAGCCGGTCTGGAACTCGACCGCCGGGTCGATCGTCTGGACGATGACCGCCACACCCGGCGCCGATTGCACCACCTCGCGCTTGTCGCCCGATGCCGCGATCAGGCCGCGAACGCGGTTGACCAGAACGCCGCCGATCGAATCGTTGCCGTCCCAGATCAACCGCACCGAAACTGGCTGCGCCTCCGCCGGGATCGGCGCTGCGAGTAGTGCCAGCGTAAGTAAGAATTTCCTGATCATCGTTACCCCCCGCTCCTGATCCTACCCTGAAGGATGGTAAAAGTCATAAATCGTCTGCGCCACCGCCGCGCTGACCCCGGGCGCGCGCTGGAGATCGCTCAGCGCCGCAGCGCGGACCTTCCCGGCGGTGCCGAAATGGAGCAGCAGCGCGCGCTTCCTTGCTGGCCCGATCCCCGGAATATCGTCGAGCGGCGAAGCGGTGATCGCCCGGCTGCGCTTTTCGCGGTGCGCGCCGATGGCAAAGCGATGGACCTCGTCGCGCAGCCGCTGAAGGTGGAACAGCAGCGGCGCATTGACCGGGAGCATTTTCGCGCGCCCGTCGGGAAAGTGGAACACCTCGCGCCCCTCGCGGCCATGGTGCAGCCCCTTGGCGATCGCGATCAGCGCGACGTCCTCGATCCCGAGTTCCTCCAGCGCATCGCGCGCCGCCGACATCTGCCCCTTGCCGCCATCGAGCAGCACCAGATCGGGCCACAAGGCCCCATCGCGGTCGGTATCGTCGGTCTGCGCGCCCTCCTGCTGAAGTCTTGCAAACCGCCGCCCCAGCACCTCGCGCATCATTCCGAAATCGTCATTGGTCTGTGCGGTCTTGATGTTCCACTTGCGGTACTGGCCGTTGAGAAATCCCTCGGGCCCGGCGACGATCATCGCGCCGAGCGCCTGGCTGCCCTGGATATGGCTGTTGTCGTAAACCTCGATGCGCTGCGGCGGCTCGGCAAGTTCGAGGAATTCGGCCAACTCGCGGTTGAGCTTGGCTTTGGTCCCGCTCTCTGCCTGACGCCGCTCGAGCGCCTCGACCGCGTTGCGCCGGGCCTGCTCCATCATCCGCTTGCGGTCGCCGCGCTGGGGGACCGAGATTTCCACGCGACCTCCCGCCGCTCCGGCCAGCGCCTCGGCCAGCAGCTCGGCTTCGGGCAGTAGGCGGTCGAGCAGGATGCAGCGCGGCGGCGGAACCTCCTCATAGAACTGGGCGAGAAAGCTGGTCAGCACGTCTGCCTCGCTCAGTCCCTCGGTGTGTGCGGGAAAGAACGCGCGGTGGCCCCAATTCTGCCCGCCGCGGATGAAGAACGCCTGGAT
>JANMPV010000335.1:0-4122 GCA_031370045.1 Novosphingobium sp.
GCCCAGAAATACTGGCGGATCGGGCGGTCCTTTGACGCGCTGATCGGCTTGGCCTTGTTGGGCGTCGCTGCGGGGGCCACCCAGATGTTCATGACCCCGTCGCGCGGCGCGAGATAGCTCACATACTTGCCGTCGGGCGAAAGGCGGCCGGCCGACTTGGTCGGATTGCCGAACAGCGCCTGGCGCGCGATCAGCGGGGTGGCAGGCTCGGCGACATGGACCGCGCCGCCGCCCATTTTGTGGCCGGCATGGGCGTCGGGAGCTTCGGCCATCGCGGTATTTCCTCCAAGGGTGAACGCGCCCAGGCTCAGCGTGGCGAGCAGGGCGGCGCGTAAAGTGTTGAATGTCATGGCGGGGGTTTCTCCTGTGTTAGGGGGATAATACAGTGGCGATGGGCGGTTTCAAGCGTAATCGGATTGGCGGCCGCAAAATCGCGGGCAATCCAAAACCGCTCATCCTGAGTTCGTCGAAGGATGCTTCGAAAAGCTCAGCATTAGCGGTATCTGGGGGCGGGGGGGGCTTAAAGCGCCGGGTTGTTATAACAATGCCAGTGCTCTGTGCAGTTGTGTAACGCAAAGATCGCTGAAAACTGCGATTGTGAATCTCGATAGCAAATGAGCGCAATGTCCGCTTTCCTGATTTTCCACGCAAAAGCTGACTGTCGGCTAACGTGAAGGGTTTCGGGCGCCGTCAGGCGTACTAAACCCTGGGATGTACGACCCGCGGAGCCGCAAGCGATGCCTATGGGGTTTTGGGATTCCGGTGCAGCTTGGCGGGCAGATGACCGCCTGCCTGGCGATGTTGCGAGAGCCTCTGCGGACCATCGATAGGCCAGTTGCTGAGGTGAGATCGATGCACCGATCCATGTTTTGACCGCCCGTTCCTGCCAGCAGCGCGACTATGGATGAGCGCTATTGCATCCCGCGGCGCAGTTGCCGTGGGATGGAGGGGAGGCAGGCCATGCCGGGTCATGACGCGAGCTCCCGGATGGGCGTTGCTGGCGCCGGCGGAGCCCTGGGCTGCTGCCACCGCTCGAAGGTCTCGATCACGATCATGTGGCCGCCGCAGCATGGGCATGGCGGACGTTGGTCGGCGGCATCGTCGATGCTGGGCACTTCGGTCGTCGCAGCGACGCCCAGCAGCTCGCGAGCAAGCGCGAGGCTGGCCTTGCGTGCTGAGGTGGCGAGCAGGCCATAGTGACGGATGCGGTGGAAGCCGCGCGGCAGGACGTGGAGTAGGAACCGCCTGATAAACTCGTCAGTGCTGAGCGTCATGACGCGCTGGCGGTCGGCCTCGTCACGGCGGTAATCCTTGTAGCGGAAGGTGACGGCATCCCCGTCGAAGGCGACCAGACGGCGGTTGGAGATGGCAACGCGGTGCGTGTAGCGCGACAGGTAGGCGAGCACCGCCTGCGGTCCAGCGAACGGCGGCTTGGCATAGACCACCCAGCGCTTCTTCCGGACTGGCGACAGATGCCGGAGGAACGCGCGCCGATCAGTGAGATAGGCAGATGATCCGAAGAAGGCGAGCCGACCGGCCCCGTGTAGCTGGATCAGCCGGGTTAGGAACAGGCGGCGGAACAACGCGCCCAGCACCCGAACCGGCAGAAGGAAGGCGGGGCGCGAGGATATCCAGCGCGTGCCCTCCGGCGCGATGCCACCGCCCGGTACGATCATGTGCACGTGGGGATGATGGGTCATCGCCGAACCCCAGGTGTGGAGCACGGCGGTGATCCCGATGCGCGCGCCAAGGTGCCTGGGGTCGGCGGCGATCGTGAGCATGGTCTCCGACGCAGCCCGGAATAGCAGATCGTAGATCACCGCCTTATTTTGGTAAGCGATGTCGGCGATCTCGGCGGGCAGCGTGAAGACAACGTGGAAGTAGCCGACCGGGAGCAGGTCGGCTTCGCGCGTCGCCAGCCAGGTGCGCGCTGCCGCGCCCTGGCACTTGGGGCAGTGCCGATTGCGGCAGCTGTTATAGGCGATCCGCCAGTGCCCGCAGTCCTCGCAGGCTTCGACGTGACCGCCTAGCGCAGCGGTGCGGCAGTTCTCGATCGCCGACATGACCTTGAGCTGGATGAGGTTCAGGTGTCCGGCGTGGGCGGCCCGGTAGCCGGGACCAGAGCTGCGGAAGATGTCGGCGACCTCGTGGTCGGCGCGCAAAGCGCCTCAGCCGTCGGGCGCCGTCTCTACCGCGGGGAACATGCTCAGTCGGTCGAGCGGGCTGATGACGTTCTTTACCGTGCGCGTCGCCACCCTGGTATAGAGCGCGGTGGTCTCAAGCTTGGCGTGGCCGAGCAGCGTCTGGATGATCCGGACGTCGACGCCGTCCTCTAGCAGATGGGTGGCGAAGCTGTGGCGCAGCGTGTGCGGCCCGACCCGCTTGGTGATGCCCGCCATACGTGCCGCCTCGGCAGCGATGCGGTGGACCTGCCGGTAGCAGACCGGCTTCAGGTAATGCTGCCCGGGGAAGAGCCAGCCATCGGCATGCATCACGCCCTGCTGCCGACCGACCTTCCACCACTCGCGCAGAAGCACGAGCAGATCCTGGGCTAGCATGGCGTTACGGTGCCGACCGCCTTTGCCGCACTCGACCCGGAGCAGCATGCGTTCGCTATCGATGTCCCGGACCTTGAGCTTGGTGACCTCCGATGCGCGCAGACCGGCCCCGTATGCGACCGAGAGGATAGCCTGGTGCTTGATGCTCGTCGTGGCGTCCAACATCCGCGTGACTTCCTCGCGGCTGAGCACCGTCGGGAGCGCGCGTGGATGCTTCACTCGGTGGAGCTTGCGGGTCAGGTCCTGCCGGTCGAGCGTGCGCGTGTAGAAGAACCGTAGCGCCGAGACGGCCATGTTCATGGCCGGCGCCCCGAGGCCGGTCTCGCGCTGCTCGATCTGGTACCGCCGCAGATCTTCGCCGGTCGCTAGATCGGGCGGACGGCCCAGCCAGTTGGCGAACCGCGTCATATCGCGGAGATAGTTGTGCTGCGTTGCTCGCGATAGACGGTGCAGGTTCATGTCTTCGACGAAGCGCTCGCGCAGCGTCGTGGCGGGGCTGTCAGAAGTAGTGCTGGTCATCGTTCGACTCCTTGGTTGAAGGAGTCGGAAGCGTCCGCCCGCCTCGAGCTTCGTTCAACCGGAACGCAGACTTCGCATTGTCATCGCAGCATCAATCCAGGCGCCACTCCCGCGCCAGCGGGTTCGTACAACCACCCGATTGCGCACATGCGCGATTAGGTTAAAACGCCGTTCATGCGCAGATACACCGTAGCCCATGCGGGTCGAGAGAATGACGCGCCATTTTCAGCTTACCTCTACGACGTGTTTCGCGACGGCGAAAAGGTCGCGCAATTAGGTCACGACTATCGTGGCGATGAGCACTGGATAAATCTACCAGCAGGTAAGTGGCTGGCCCTGCCACGGGGGGTACTACTTGGCGGTGGACCTGAGCCACTTGCGCTGTCGCGAGTCGGGATCGAAGCCTTAGAGCGCTTGATCGATTGAGGTCCGCTTTCCACGCCATTCTCGCCGCCTAGCCCATGCAGCTAAGAACAGTCAGTATCTGCCGCATTTCGATGGAACCGCCCGCTGCAGGTATGTTTAGGTGATAACGTGTGGCGGAGAATTGTTTCATTTCGTAAAGTATTGAAATAACATAATAAAAAATCTATAAAGCCGGATTGTTGTAAACGTGCCACGTGAAAATCGCGACGGCCCCCCGATGTGGCCGCCACGGTTCGGCCAGCAACCGCGTGGCCTTTTCGTCGGGACGCGCTTCCAGCTTGAGCAATTTGGCGAGGCCAGCCTGCACCGCCAGATCGCCCGCGGGCCAGATGTCGGAGCGGCCCTCGGCAAACAGCAGGTAGATCTCCGCCGACCAGCGGCCGATGCCCTTGATCCGGGTCAGTTCGGCGATCGCCTCGTCATCGTCGGCGGGCAGGGCGTCGAGCTTGAGCTCGCCCGAGACCACCAGCTCGCACAGGCTGCGCGCATAGCCCTGCTTCTGGCGCGAGAACCCGCAGGCGCGCAGCGCGTCGAAATCGGCGGCGAGGAGCGCTTCGGGCGGGATGTCGTGCCCCAGCAGCGCCTCGAGCTTGCGCCACACCGAGGCAGCGGCGGCGAC
>JANMPV010000346.1:0-6178 GCA_031370045.1 Novosphingobium sp.
CAACCTGCAACCTATCGGGATAGGTAGCGATTCGCAACGGACAACGCCTCCCCAGCTTTCCGCCAAATCCTCGGAAGGGAAACGACCATGACCACCTTTGCTTCACGCTCCTCGCTGAGCCAGCTCGCCTTCATCGCCGCCGCGTTCGTCGGCACCGCGCTCAGCTTCGGCGCGACGACCAGCCCGGCCCACGCCGCATCGACCTCGTTCTACGAAGTTCAGCTCGCCGCGCCCCTCGACAGTGCCAAAACCACCGTCGTCAACGACGTCGCGTGGAAGTGCGATGGCGCCACCTGCCGCGGCAGCCAGGGCACCTCGCGCGCCGAAGTCGTCTGCGCCCGCCTCGCCCGCAAGGTCGGCGAAGTCGCCAGCTTTACCGCCAAGGGCGAAACGCTGGATGCCGAGGGCCTGGCCAAGTGCAACGGCGAGAAGACAGCCGCAGTCGCTCGGCGCTAACATCTTCCAGCGCGCCCGGTCACGACCCCTGCCCACCGGGCGCGCCTCCTCCCCGGGGCCGCGGCGAGAGCGCAAGCTTTCCCCGCGGCCCTCTTTTTTGTTCATGACCGGGCGAGTGACCGACCCTATAGCGGCGCGATGATCCGCTTTCCCGCCATCGCCGCGCTAGCCGCACTTCTCGCCACGCCGCTGGCAGCCCAACCCGCCCCGCCCGTTCCGCCCAAGCTGCCCGAACTCAACGCCGAGCAAAAGGCGCAGCTGACTTGCTCGGCGGTGTTCGCAATCGTTGCTTCGGATCAGGCGCGCGGCGAGGAAGCGGCGTTGCGGTTTCCCCCGCTCAAGGTCCGCGGGCGCGAATACTTCGTCCGGTTCGGGGCGCGGACGATCGACCAGACCGGCGCCAGCCGCGAGGCGGTAAAGGTGCTGCTCGAGGGCGAGGTTGAACGCCTCCAGACGCTGGCCGCGCAACTGGGCGATCCGCAGGGCACGCTGGCCCGCACGATCACGCCGTGCCTGCCCCGGCTAGACGCCGAAGTGCCGCCGCTGACCAGACCGACGCTGGCCCAGTGCACCGCGATCCTGACGCTCGCCTATGAGGAGGTTTACGCCCGTGATGGGATCAGCGGCGCCGAGGCGCGCGACCTCAAGATTCTGTCGGCCGTGCTCGATTCGCGCCAGCGCAAGGCACTGGAAGCACAGGCGCTGAGCGGCAACGAAATCGACAAGAGCATCGCTCTGGAACACGACCGCATGCTCAAGGAAGCACTCGCGGCCGGCCCCGGGATCGAGAAGTACGATCTCCAGACCTGCTACGATCTCGCCAAGCCCGACGAGAAATCGCACTATTAGGCTCGGCAGGTTGCAGATTTCCGATTCCGCTTTTCCCCGGCGCGCGAACCACTAGACTCGCCGCACTTGAAACGGGAGTTCGACGTGGAAGTCTTTCTGATCGCGCTGGTGGTGCTGGTGATCGTGTTCCTGCTGATGGGGGTGCGCGTCGTCCGCCAGGGACATGTCTACACCATCGAGCGGCTCGGCAAATATACGCTTGCGGCGCATCCCGGGCTCCACCTGATCATCCCGTTCGTCGATCGCGTCGGCCAGAAGATCAACGTGATGGAACAGGTGCTCGACATTCCCGGGCAGGAAATCATCACCCGCGACAACGCGATGGTGGGGGTCGATGCGGTGGTGTTCTTCCAGGTGCTCGATGCGGGTAAGGCAGCCTATGAGGTCTCCAGCGTCTATCAGGCGATCATGCAGCTCACGACCACCAACTTGCGCACGGTGATGGGCAGCCTCGACCTCGACGAGACGCTGTCGAAGCGCGACGAGATCAATTCGCGGCTGTTGCTGGTGGTTGACCAGGCGACCGAGCCGTGGGGGGTCAAGATCACCCGGATCGAGATCAAGGACATCCGCCCGCCCGCCGACATTTCCAACGCGATGGCGCGGCAGATGAAGGCCGAACGCGAGAAACGCGCCCAGATCCTCGAGGCCGAAGGCAGCAAGAGCGCTGCGGTGCTCAAGGCCGAGGGCGAGAAGCAGGCCCGAATCCTGGAATCCGAAGGCCGCCGCGAAGCAGCCTTCCGCGACGCCGAAGCGCGCGAACGCGCCGCCGAGGCCGCGGCGCGAGCGACTCAGGTCGTCTCCGATGCGATCGCCACCTCGGGCACCCAGGCGCTCAACTATTTCGTCGCGCAGAAATACACCGAGGCAATCGCCGAATTCGCCCGCTCGCCCAACGCCAAGACGATTCTGTTTCCGATCGAGGCGACCCAGCTGATCGGCACGCTCGGCGGGGTCGGCGAGCTGGTCAGGGATGCGCTGTCGGGCGGCACCGCGCCGCCACCGCAATCGCCACGCCCATTGCGCCCGCAAAGTAGCGCAGGCATTCCGCCAAGCCTGCCGCGATCGGAGTAAGCGATGTTCGACGGCCTCGATCCGCAGTGGAGCTGGCTGGTGCTGGGGCTGGTCCTGGCCATCGCCGAGATGGTCGTGCCCGGCGTCTTCCTGATCTGGTTCGCCGCCGCCGCGCTGGTGGTCGGCCTGCTCAGCTTCGTGCTTCCGCTGAGCCTGCCGCTCGAGGTGGCGCTGTTCGCGGTGCTGGCGGTGGCCAACGTGGTCGCCAGCCGTCGCTGGCTGCGCGGCCACCCGGTAATCAGCGCCGACCCGCTGCTCAACCAGCGCGGCCAGCAGCTGGTCGGGCGCCAGGTTACCGTGACCCAGGCAATCGAGGGCGGAACCGGCCGGGTCCGTTGCGGCGACACCGAATGGCTCGCGCAGGGTCCGGACACGGCGGTCGGCACGCGGCTGACCGTCACCGGCAGCACCGGCTCGACGCTCATTGTCGATGCGGTGCCTTGATCCCATATCGGCGCGCAAGGAGACCCGCGATGACCGACAAAGTGAACCTTACCGACGCCGAATGGCGCGCGAAGCTGACGCCCGAGCAATACGCCGTCTTGCGCCAATCAGGCACCGAGCGCGCGTTTGCGGGGGCGCTTGACAAGAACAAGGCACCCGGCATGTACACTTGTGCGGGTTGCGGTGAACCGCTGTTCTCGTCCGATACAAAGTTCAACTCGGGGTCGGGCTGGCCCAGCTACACCGCGCCGGTCACAGGCGACGCTATCGAGGAAATCCGCGACGTTTCGCACGGCATGGTCCGCACCGAAGTGCGCTGCGCCAAGTGCGAGGGCCACCTCGGCCACGTTTTTCCCGACGGCCCGGGGCCCGAAGGCCTGCGGTATTGCATCAACAGCGCGGCGCTCGATTTCGAGGAAAAGTAGGGCGGTTGGGTCTCTCTCCGTCGGCACTTAACCCTGCGTTACAAATCGCCTATGCATGGCAGCGCGCGGCGTAAATCCATCGCCGGCGGAAGGGTAAGCACGCCACATCATGGCCGGTAAGCAACCAATGCGCCGCGGGTCGCGCCGCAGTTCCGCACCGCCACCCAAGCCGCCGCGCAAGCCACCGGCTCAGGGCTGGCGCTTGTGGCTGCGGCGCGCCGTCCTTTGGGGCGGGGCGCTAGCGCTGGTCGGCACGATCTTCCTTGGCGTGGCGGTGGCGGTCACCGCGCGTTCGCTGCCCGGCTACGCCGCGCTAAAGAGCAGCCAAGTCGGCCAGATGATCGTGGTGCGCGCCGCCGACGGGACCGAGATCGTCACCCTGGGGCCAAGCTATGGTCACTGGGTTCCCAGCGCGCAAATCCCCCAGGTGATGAAGGATGCGATGATCTCGATCGAGGATCGCCGCTTTCGCTCGCACATCGGGATCGACCCGCTCGGGCTGGGGCGTGCGGTGTTCGTTTCGCTGCGCGATGCCAGGGGCGCGCGGGCAACCTCGACCATTACCCAGCAGCTGGCGCGCAACATCTTCCTCAACAACTCGCGCTCGCTGACCCGCAAGGTGCGCGAAGCAGTGCTGGCGATGGCGCTGGAGGCCAAATTCTCCAAGGACCAGATCCTCGAGCTGTACCTCAACAAGGTCTATTTCGGCGGCGGTGCGTATGGCATCGATTCGGCCAGCCGCAAGTTCTTCAGCCATCCCGCAACCGAGCTTAGCCTGGAGGAAGCGGCGATCATCGCCGGGCTGGTCAAGGCGCCCTCGCGCTATTCGCCCACCGCCGATGCCCGCGCCGCAGTGCGCCGTGCCAACGTGGTGCTCGCCGCGATGGCGGCCAACGGCAAGATCAGCCCCGGCGACGCCCAAAGCGCCGACGTTTCGGCGGTGCGCCTGGCGCCCGAGGAACACCAGGATTCGGTGCGTTATTTCACCGACTGGGCGCTGCCCCAACTCGACATCCTGCTGCCCGACAACACCGAGCCGATCGAGGTGTGGACCACGCTCGACCTGGGGATGCAGCGCGCTGCCACCGCTTCACTTATCGCCAACGTACCGGGCAACACCCAGGGCGCGCTGGTCAGCCTCGATCGCGATGGCGCGGTGCTGGCGATGGTCGGCGGCACCGATTACGTCCATTCCAACTACAACCGCGCGACCCAGGCGGTGCGCACATCGATCTTGCCGGCATATGTGCCGCCCGAATTGCGCGGACTCCAGCCCTGGATCGTGACCGGTTCGTCAACCACTTCGGACGTGGGCGTATAGCCCGATTCGAGCGCCGCAAGGTAGACGAACAGCTTCCACGCGGAACCCGGCTGGCGCACGGCATTGGTCGCGCGGTTGTAGTTCGAGGTGACGTAATCGGTCCCCCCGACCAGCGCCAGCACCGCGCCGTCGCGGTCCATGCTGACCAGCGCGCCTTGCGCGCCGCCGGGCACATTGCGCTGGATTGATTCGGTTGCGGCGCCTTGCAATTTGACGTCGAGCGTGGTCCAGACCTCGATCGGTTCGGTGCTTTCGGGCAGCAGCATGTCAAGCTGCGGCAAGGCCCAGTCGGTGAAATAACGCAACGAATTCTGCCCGCTCTCCTGCGCGATCTTCATGCCCTTGAGTTTGGCGGCCTGCGCGGCGGCGCTGCTGACCTTCTGGTTTTGCACCATCAAGCCCAAGACCACTTGCCCGCGTCCCACCGCCGCCTCGGCATCGGCCGTGGGCGCGTAATGCGACGGCGCCTAGACCAGTCCGGCAATGATCGCCGCTTCGGGCAGCGAGAGCTGCGCACCGGTGTGACCGAAGAATTTGCGCGCCGCCGAATCGACCCCATAAGCGCCGCCGCCGAAATAGACCTTGTTGAGATACAGTTCGAGGATCTGCGATTTGGAGAATTTCCACTCCATCGCCAGCGCCAGCACACCCTCGCGGAATTTGCGTCCGAAGGTCTTGGTGTTGTTGAGGAACACCGTCCGCGCCAGCTGCTGCGTGATGGTCGAGCCACCTTGCCGCCAGGTGCCCGCCTGCACCCGGATTTGGACCGAGCGCACGATCCCTAACGGATCGACCCCGATATGCGAATAATAGCGCTTGTCTTCGATCGAGAGGATCGCGTCCTTCATCACTTGCGGGATTTCGGGCGCGGACAGCCATTTCCCATAGCTCGGCCCGATCGTCACCAGTTCGGTCCCGTCGCGCGCGCGCACCACGATCATCTGTTCGTTCTGGCTGGCCTTGAGCTGATCGAAATCGGGCAGCGAGCGCGCCGCCAGTCCGACCGCCGCCAGCAGCGCGAACAGCCCCAGCAGCCCCAGCGACCCGCCCCACACGAATAGCCGGCGCAGAGCCAGCCGCCACCCGGTCGGCACGGGCTTGCCGGGCTTGCCGGACTTGCTCGATCTGCCGCCGCGCGCAGGTGACGCGCGCCGCTTATCATTTCTGGCCATTGGGCTCGATCGATCCTCTCGCCGGGCACGGCGCGCGCGGTTGGCCGGTCATACGGCAAATGCGGCGCAGGGGTAATGGGGGAAATGAGGCGATTGCGGGCACCCGCCCCGCTGGACCGGCAATGCGGCCAATCCGGCGCGGCCAATCCGGCGCGGCCAGTTCGGCGCGGCCAGTTCGCAGGGGCTAGTGCAGGTATTCGACCAGCAACACCACACCGTCATGTCCGGCGACCCGCATCCGGGTGCCCGGCTCGGCATCGGGGCCCTTGGCGATCCATTCGCTGTCACCCAGCTTAACCCGCCCCTCACCGCCCTCGATCACTTGCGTGACCATGACTGTCTCACCAATCGCGCGCGCGCCGCGATCATTCATCAAGGGATCGACGCCCTGGATCGGATTGGCGCGCAGCACGTTGCGACCGATAAACGCCGCCCCG
>JANMPV010000353.1:0-4023 GCA_031370045.1 Novosphingobium sp.
CTGGCCGCAGTGCTGGTGGTTTCGGGCGTGCGCCTGCTGATGCAGTAAGCGTTTTTGTCTGCGTAAGTCGGCACCAGCCCGCACCCCCCCCGGCCACCCACGAGAGTATCGTGATTGGGTGGTCCTTCGACAAGCTCAGGACGAGCGGGGGCGGGGGAGCGGGCGGTGCCGAACCGGCGGAAGCCGGAAAAGCCAAACGGTTTTGATTTTCGGGGAGAGGAGTTTCCGGGGAGGCGGAGCCGTTGGAGACCGGGGGGGGGGCGGCTCCGCCTCTAAGGAAGACTTCTTGGGTAACTGGTACTATGCAGAGTCCGTGCCAGTTTTTGTAACAAGCTCAAATTCAACGTTTCTTCTGCCTTGATTCGATAGACAGATGCGGTATCTGTAAAGTTTTTCGACACGCAGGTTCGCACCGCCCCGGTATTTCCGCTTGGCAAGCTGCGACCCTCGCCCCATGCGATCGGCATGACAGCCGATGACGAATACGCCGAGCACGACGAGGCGCCGCCCGCTACCCCCGCAGCCACCGTGGTTATCTTCCGCAACGATCCCGCAGGCGGCGCCCCACAACTGCTGATGGTCGAGCGATCGGCGACCATGAATTTCGCCGGCGGCGCCGCGGTGTTCCCGGGCGGGCGGGTCGACGATGCCGATCGCGATCTGGCCGCAACGCTGGCCGCGCCCGACGCCGACGAGGAAACGCTCGGCGATCTGGCCGGGCGCGTCGCCGCGGTGCGCGAGACGATCGAGGAGACCGGGCTGGTTGTGGGGATCGACCGCGCGGTCGATCACGCCGAGGCGCTCGCAGCACGCGCCTTTCTGGTCGAACAGGGCGCGCTGGGCCCGGTGCTTGCGCGGCACGGCTGGGGCTTACGGCTCGACAACCTGATTTACTTCGCGCGCTGGCGGCCCAAGCATAGGCATATGCGGGTGTACGACACGCGGTTCTATCTGGCCGATCTGGGAACCGGCGCGGTCGATCTGCTGGTCGATGCGACCGAGAACACCCACCTGTTCTGGGCCAGCGCGGCCGAGGCGCTGACCCTGGCCGATACCGCCAAGATCAAGATCATCTTCCCCACCCGCCGCAACCTGGAACGGCTCGCCCAGTTCGCCAGCTTTGGTGAAGCCTGCGCCCAGGCTGTGGCGATTCCTGCCCAGATGGTCACGCCCTTCATGGAACAGCGCGATGGCGTGCCATGGCTGTGCATCCCGGCCGACGCTGGTTATCCGGTGACCGGCGAGCCGCTCGACAGCGCTTCACGCGGTTGATCGAAGGGTTACCCGCGCCATAAGTATTGCTACGGATCGAGTGAAATGCGCCTGACGGCTAAGTTCGTCCCCGAAGGGACGGATCAAGCCGTTGACCGCAGCCGAGCAACGCACGAGCCCCCGCGACCGGATTCTTTTGCTCGCCCGGTTACGCGTGGAAGGCGAGGCGGAAATCTGCGCAATCCGCATCCGCGATCTCTCCGCCAGCGGAATGCGCGCCCAGTTTTCCGGACGCCCCCTCGGTCATACCAAAGTCGCTGTCGAAATCCGCAATCTCGGCTGGGTCGAGGGTCGCGTCGCCTGGCAGGACGCGGACACGATCGGGGTCCGCTTCGCTGAGCCGATCGATCCGGAAAAGGCGCGGATCGCGGTGACTGGCGCGTATCAGGCGCCAGCCACCGGCCTGGACTCCACCCAGCGGCGGCTATGACGCCCGCAGGCCCTGCTCAAGCGCTAGCAAATGATCGGTTCCCATCAAAAACTTGTGCAATGCACAATTTTATGTTTCTTAAGGGGCGAGGTGCAGGGGTGTTCGTGATGAGCTGGAACATTGATCGATCGGCAGTCAGGTTGCTCAATCCCAAAAGCTGGCGGGTGAGTACCCGGCGGTTGTTTGCAATTACCTTCCCGCTTTCCGTGCCGCTATGGATTGCCGCGATCCTTGTCGTGAGCCTTGTCCAGGTGTCCAAGCTGATTGCCAAGCCACTCCTGTCGTTTTGGAACGATGAACCCACGCGCATTTCCGGCGGCTATTACGAATACGCGCCACGCCGACCCAAATCGGGCGACGTAGTCCGTCTCAAGGATGAGCCTCCGCACCGCAAACGCGCAGCGTAGCTGGGGAAAACCAGCCTCACGTCCGCGTTGGCCGGGGGATGACCAAAGCTTAACGTGACTTGCGCCGCCGCCTGCTCGATGAGCGGACTCGGCACCATATGCCCGCAAAGGGCGCCGTGCTATCCGATCCCCCTGCAAGCTGGCGATTGACGATGGGTCATAAAATTCTGCTGGTCGACGACGACGAGGCCACCGCGGCGTACATCGTCAAGGGGCTGACCGAGGAAGGCTTCACCGTCGATCGCGCCGCCAACGGTCGTGACGGCTTCTTCCATGCCAGCGACGGCAGCTACGACGCGATCATTCTCGACCGGATGCTGCCGGGGATGGACGGGATGGGCGTGCTGGGCGCGTTGCGCGCCGCAGAGATTGACACCCCGGTGCTGATCCTGTCCGCGCTCGCCACTGCCGAAGACCGCGTCGCCGGGCTGACCGCCGGGTCGGACGACTACCTGGTCAAACCGTTCGCGTTCGGCGAGCTGCTCGCCCGGCTGCGTGCGCTGCTGCGCCGCGGGCGCAGCGCTCCGGTCGAGACCCGGCTGCGCTGCGGCGACCTGGAATTGGACCTGCTCAGCCGCAAGGTGAAGCGCGGCACCCGCGCGGTCGATCTCCAGCCGCGCGAGTTCCGCCTGCTCGAATACCTGCTGCGCCACGCCGAACAGGTCGTCACCCGAACGATGCTGCTCGAAGGCGTGTGGGATTATCACTTCGATCCCGGCACCAACGTGATCGACGTCCACGTCAGCCGCCTGCGCCGCAAGATCGACGAAGGCGAGCCGCGCGTGCTGATCCACACCGTGCGCGGCGCCGGGTACCGCCTGGGTATCGGCGACTGAGCATGCGCCTTTCGCTGCAGGGGCTGGCGCGCTCGACCACCGTCCGCCTGGTCGTGCTGGTGTTCGTTTGCCAGGTCGCGACGACCGCGGCGGTGCTGGGCTATGTCCGCTCGGCCAGCGAATCCGCACTGACCCGCCAGGAACAGGAAACCGTCGGCGAACTGCAGGACGAGCTGGTCGCTGCCTATGCCGCGGGGGGCGAGCCGCGGCTGATCGAGGCGATCGGCGAGCGTCTGTCGTTCACTTTCGGCAACACCGCGGTCATCCTGCTCACCCGTCCCGACGGCACGCCCCTGGCGGGCAACCTCACCCGCTGGCCGACGAGCATCGCGGGCAACACCCGCTGGCAGGTTCTGACGCTGTACCGCACCTCCAGCGTCACCCCCGAACGGATCGGCCTGACCGCGGTGACCCTGCCCGACGACTCGCGGCTGCTGGCGGGGCACGTGGTCGAGGGCACGCTGCTGCTCACCGACGTCGGGCGCTCGGCGCTGATCGGGGCGATGCTGCTGGCGGTGCCGCTGGCGTTATTGATCGCCCTGTTCGTCGGGCGGCTGATCGATCGTCGGATTTCGGCGCTCGCGACCACGGTCGACGCGGTCAGCGCGGGCGACTTGTCGCGCCGGGTGCCAGCAAACGCCAGCGCCGATGCGTTCGACCGGCTGGCCCTCGGGGTCAACGCCATGCTGCTGCGGATCGAGATGCTGGTCGGCGAGTTGCGCACGGTGACCGATGCGCTCGCCCACGATCTGCGCTCGCCGATCACCCGGATGAAGTCGGTGATCGAGGCAGCGCAGCGCGACGCCACCGATCCCGCCAACCGCCTGGCGTTGGGCCAGGTCGCCGAACAGGCCGACATCGTCCTGGCCATGCTGACCACCGCGCTGACGATCAGCCGCGCCGAAGCCGGGATCGGACGCGACCTGTTCGCCCCCTCCGACATCGCCGCGCTGCTGGGCGATTCCGCCGAAATCTACGGCCCGCTGGCGGAGGATAGCGGGTTCGCGCTGTCGGTCGAGCCGGTCGGTACGGAAACCTTCCTGCTCCATCGCCAGCTGGTCAGCCAGGCGATCGGCAA
>JANMPV010000357.1:0-6580 GCA_031370045.1 Novosphingobium sp.
TCCGGCTCCACTCCGAATGCCTGACCGGCGACGTCTTGGGCAGCCTCAAGTGCGATTGCGGGCCACAGCTCGATGCGGCGCTGGCGGCGATGGCCGACGAAGCGCGGGCAGGCGGGTGGGGTGTGCTGCTGTATCTGCGCCAGGAAGGCCGCGGGATCGGGCTGATCAACAAGCTGCGCGCCTACCAGCTTCAGGATCAGGGGTTCGATACGGTCGAGGCCAACGAACGCCTCGGCCTGCCCAGCGAGGCGCGCGACTTTGCTGTTGCGGCGCGGATGCTGGCGCTGGTCGGGGTCGGACCGATCCGGCTGCTAACCAACAATCCCGCGAAAGTTGCCGCGCTGGAGGCGGCGGGTGTGACCGTTGCCGAGCGGGTACCGCATGTGCTGCCCGCCAACGCGCACAACCGGGGCTATCTGGCGACCAAGCGCGATCGCTCGGGGCATCTGCTGGGCTGAAGCCTGTCCCGTTTCGGAGCGGCGCTGGACGAACGGCGGCGCGCTGGCGGAGGATCGGGTAACCTGTCGGCCAGTTGACAGCGCGGAGACCCTAACCTTGTTCCGACCCCTCGCCCTCGCCCTCGTCCCGATCCTCTCCCTGTGCTTCGCCGCCGGAACCGCCACCGCGATCGAACCGATCGATTCGGGCTGGCCCCAAGTGGCCCGCGCGCGCGATGACGAGTGCGCGTTGAACGTGACCGGTAACGGCCGGTTCTATCGTATTGCCGCCTCTGGCCTGGGCGCTGGCGCGTCGGGGCGGTTCTTCGTTTCGAACGGAGACATGAAACCGCTCGACTGGCGGATACGCGCCGGTGGAGATGGCGAATTCGCGCGCTATTATCTACCCTTCCGGCATGATCGCAACGGAGACGTGGTCTTGGGCGATACCGTGCGGGTCGCGGTGACAACCACCGATTGCGAACTCTCGACCGCGTTCCGGTGGCGTCGCGCCGAAGTCGTGGTCCACTGAAAGCCGCTTCCGGCGCAGGAAAGTTTCGCTTCGTCGCGGCCTGACGAATCTTGCTCGCCTCGCCGCGCTGCCATCTCTACTGAATAAGTAGATTTGACAGGAGAGCGGGTTGATGGATTTCGGAGCTTTCGACCTTTCCGCGCTGCTCCCGTTTATCGCAGTCGGCTTTGCCGCGCAGTTGGTCGACGGCGCGCTGGGGATGGCCTTCGGGGTTATTTCCAACACGATGCTGGTCGCTGTGCTCGGCGTCCCCCCGGCACAGGCCTCGGCGCGGGTCCACCTGGTCGAATGCTTCACCACTGCGGTTTCGGGGATCAGCCATTTGTTCCATGGCAACGTCGACAAGGCGCTGTTCTTCCGCCTGCTGATCCCCGGCGTGACCGGCGGGCTGCTTGGCGCTTATGTCCTGACCTCGCTTGATGCCTCGGTGGTCAAGCCGTTCGTGCTGCTCTACCTGACCGGGATCGGGATCTATTTGCTCATTCGTGGGCTGCTGTATCCGCCGGAGGGACGGGTCGCCAAGCATGTTGCCCCGCTCGGGCTGCTCGGCGGGTTCCTCGATGCTGCGGGCGGCGGCGGGTGGGGTCCGGTGGTTACTTCCAACTTGCTGATCCAGGGCGCCGACCCGCGCAAGGTGGTCGGCACGGTCAACACGGTCGAGTTCTTCCTGACGATCTGCGTCTCGGCGGCGTTCATCTACAAGCTGGGCTTCGCCGACATTGCCGGGGCCACGCTTGGCCTGCTGATCGGCGGGATCGCGGCTGCACCGTTCGGGGCCTATGCCGCCAAACGCTTTGCTGCCAAGCACATGCTGATCATGGTCGGCATCGTGTTGACCCTGACCAGCGCCTATGGCGTATATCGCGCATGGGGGTGACCGATGCGCGGGCTTGAACGTGGCGGGCCCAAGGCACAAATAGGGGCTGAAACCGTACTAGGCCATCGCCGTTCAAGAACCCTCGCTCTGTTATCTGAATGCGGTAGGCACTGCGGTGCCCGGCCATGACATTCACGACCCCTTCATCGCCTGGGCCCGCGCCCAGCTTGATGAGCGCAAGCGTCCGTTGTTCGATCGGATGGCAGCGCGATCGGGGATCGGCCACCGTTGGTCGATTCTGCCCCCCGGCACCGATGGCGGCAGCCCGGTCGATCCGGGGGGGTTCTATGCGGTCGCGCCGCTGCCTGGCACGGGCGAGCGGATGCGCCTCTACGCCGCAACCGCGCCCGATCTGGCGATCGAGGCGATCGAAGCGTTGGGCGCGCAGGCCGAACTCGGCGCGATCACCCACCTGGTGGTGGCAAGCTGTACCGGGTTCGTCGCCCCGGGGATCGATCAGATCATCGCGCGGCGGATGGGCCTTGCGCATTCGGTCGAGCGGCTGCTGGTCGGGTTCATGGGCTGCTATGCCGCAGTCGCCGCGCTGCGCAGCGCGCGCCACATCGTCCGCTCCGATCCTGCGGCGCGGGTGCTGGTGGTAACGGTCGAGCTTTCGACCTTGCATCTGCAGGAAGTCCACGAGCTCGAACCGCTGTTGGCAATGCTCCAGTTCGGTGATGGCGCGGCGGCGGCGCTGGTCACCGCCGAGGCGGCTGGCTTCGCGCTCGAAGCACCGTTCGCCACCACGTTGCCCGATTCGGCCGAGCTGATCCGCTGGGACATTACCGACCGCGGCTTTGCGATGCACCTGTCGGGCCAGGTGCCGGCGCGGATCGCGGCGGGGCTGGCCGATCCCGAATTCGCGTTGGCCGCGACTGGCGGGGTCGACCCGGGCGAGGTCGATGGCTGGGCGGTCCACGCCGGGGGCCGCTCGATCCTGGATGCGGTGGAACGCGCGCTGCACTTGCCGCACGATGCGCTGGCCGCCACGCGCGGGGTTCTGGAGGACGTTGGCAACATGTCGTCGGCAACCCTGATGTTCGTGCTTGAGCGACTGCTGACGGGGCCGAAGATCGAGCGCGGGGTCGCGCTGGCATTCGGGCCGGGACTGGCCGCCGAGGGTTTTCGCTTCCGGTCAGCGCCGTGAGTTTGTCGCAGCGGGCCATCGCCGAAGAGCTGATGGACGCGGACGATCTCGACCCCGTGATTTATGCCGCGGTGGTTGGCGATCTCGCCAAAGTGAATGTCGTGACGATGGCCGCAAGGCCGACCCTGGGGTTCCTCGCGCGGGTCCTGGCCCGTCACCAGGGCGGACCGTTGCGGGTGCTCGATGTCGGCTTCGGCGATGGCGACATGCTCCGCCGGATTGCGCGCTGGGCGGCCACACGCGGGGCGGCGGTCGAACTGGTCGGGGTCGATCTCAACCAGCGCAGCGAGCTGGCGGCGCGGGCGCACACTCCGCCCGACATGGCGATCCGGTGGATCACCGGCGACTATGCCGATCTGGCGGCGGAGCCTTGGGACGTGGTCATTTCCAGCCTCGTCGCGCACCACATGACGCATGGCCAGCTGGTCGATTTCGTACGCTTCATGGACACACACGCGCGCGCCGGGTGGCTGATCAATGATCTTCACCGCCACCGCTTCGCCCATGCCGGGTTCCCGCTGCTGGCAACGCTGTTTGGGTGGCATCGGATCGTCCGCCACGACGGCACGCTGTCGATCGCGCGCAGTTATCGGCCGTCCGAGTGGCCGCCGATTCTGGACGAGGCAGGGGTCACTGCGAAAGTCATCCGCGTGTTCCCGTTCCGGCTGTGCGTCGAGAAGCTGAAGCCGTGAACCCAGCGCTGTTGATCGTCGGCGGCGGACCCGCGGGCACTGCGGCGGCGATCGCGCTGGCCCGCGCCGGAAATTGCCCGCTGCTGATCGAGCGTAGCCGCGAAACCGGCGATGCGCTGTGCGGCGGGTTCCTGAGCTGGCGGACGCTGGAAACGCTGGCGAAATTGGGGGTCGAAGCCGACGCGCTCAACCCGGCGCCGACCACGCGTGTGCGGCTGTTTGCGAAAGAACGTACCGCAGAAGCTCCGCTGCCGCGCCCCGCACGCTCGGTCTCGCGGCATACGCTCGATACGGTGCTCATCGCTGCTGCCAAGGCCGCTGGCGCAGCGATCGAGCGCGGCGTTGCAGTGCGGGGAATCGGAGAAACCGTCCGGCTCGACGACGGCACTGAACTGCGCCCAGCGGCGCTGTTCCTCGCCAGCGGCAAGCATGACATTCGCGGTCTGGCGCGTCCCGCCGAGGCCCGCGGTAGAGATCCCACGCTCGGCCTGCGGGTGCGTATTGCTGCGGCACCAGGGTTGACGCGGCTGATCGGCGATTCGATCGAACTGCATCTGTTCGATCGCGGGTATGTGGGAATTGCGCTGCAGGAGAACGGCAGCGCCAACGTCTGCATGGCGGTCCACCGCTCGCGGCTGAACGAGGCGGGCGATCCCGAACGACTGCTGACCGCGCTGGGCGCAGAGTGCCCCGCGCTAGGCGAGCGGCTCGCCTATGGCGCGGGCACCGAGGCGATCGATGCGATCGCCAACGTGCCTTACGGCTGGCGCTTGCGCGAGGGCCGCGCAGGGCTGTTCCGGCTGGGTGACCAGGCCGGGGTGATCCCGTCGCTGGCGGGCGAAGGCATAGGCATCGCGCTGGCCAGCGGCGTGGCTGCGGCGCAGGCTTTCGCGCGGGGCGGCGCGGACGCTTCGGCCGCCTGGCAGCTACGCTTTGCCCACCACATCGCCCGGCCGATCGGCGTAGCCAGCCTGATCGCGGGTTTGGGCGAGCGATCGGCGAGCGCGGGGGCCTTGGTGGCAATGGCCCGGCTCGCACCGTCGCTGGTCGATCTCGCGGCACGGCTGACGCGGGTTGGTGGGTAGCACCAACTTTCCTCGCCCCTTCAGGGGAGAGGAAAGCGTAGCTTGCGCCCGCAAGGCGCTAGCGCAGCTTGGAGAGGGGCTGCGCCTCACGCAAAGGGGTGTGTTTTCGCGCGACCCCTCTCCAACTTCGCCTAGGCAGCAAGCTGCCAAGCCTTTGTATCCTCTCCCCTGAAGGGGCGAGGGGAATACCCGCTAACCCATCACCTCCGCCGCCGCCAGCACCGCCAGCGTCAGGATATCGCTCGCGTTGGAGTTCATCGCGGCGATCTGGACCGGCTTTTCCATGCCCACCAGCATCGGCCCGATCGTGGCGTTGCCCGCCAGCTCGCGCAGCAGCTTGGCTGAAAGGTTGGCCGATTGCAGCCCCGGCATCACCAGCACGTTGGCCGGAGCCGACAGCCGCATGAACGGGTACTTGGCCATCGTTGCGGGATTCAGCGCGGCGTCGGGGGCCATTTCGCCCTCGTACTCGAACCCTGGCGGGTCGGCGTCGAGCAGCGCGACCGCGGCGCGGATGTTCTCCAGCCAGCGCCCCGGCGGATTGCCGAAGGTCGAATAGCTGAGGAACGCCACGCGCGGCTCGTGCCCCAGCTTGCGCGCGACTTCGGCGGTACCCTTGGCGATCTCGGCCAGTTCCTCGGACGAGGGCCGCTCGTTGATCGTCGTGTCGGCGAGGAACACGGTGTAGGCCTTGCCGATCATCAGGTGGATGCCGAATGGCACTTTGCCCGGCGCCGGATCGAGCACCTGGCGGATTTCGCGCATCGATTGCGCGAACGGGCGGGTGATCCCGGTGATCATCGCATCGGCGTGGCCCAGCTTGACCAGCAGCGAGGAGAACACGTTGCGATCCTGATTGACCATCCGCTTGACGTCGCGCTGCATGAACCCGCGCCGCTGGAGCCGCTCATACAGTAAATCGACCATTGCCGGGACGTGCGGGCTGATAGCCGAATTGTGGATCTCGAAACTGTCGGGATGCTCGATCCCAAGTTCCTTGAGCTTGTCGCGCACCGCCTGGTCGCGCCCGACCAGCAGCGGTTCGCCATAGCCGCCCTCCTTGAACTGGATCGCGGCGCGCAGCACCACTTCGTCCTCGGCTTCGGCGAACACTACCCGCTTGGGGTTGAGCCGTGCCTTGGCATAGACCTGGGTGAGCACCGAGGTGGTCGGGTTGAGCCGCGATTTGAGGCTGTGGCGATAGGCGTCGAAATCCTCGATCGGCTTTTGCGCCACCCCTGAATCCATCGCGCCCTTGGCGACCGCCGAGGAGACCACCTCCATCAAGCGCGGATCGAATGGGGCGGGGATGATGTAATCGCGCCCGAACTGCATCGACAGCCCGCCATAGGCGGCGGCGACTTCCTCGGGCACCTGCTCGCGCGCCAGCTCGGCGATGGCGCGCGCCGCGGCGATCTTCATCTCGTCGTTGATCGCGGTTGCCCGCACATCGAGCGCGCCGCGGAAGATGAACGGGAATCCCAGCACGTTGTTGACCTGGTTGGGATAATCCGAGCGCCCGGTCGCGACGATGCAATCGGGACGCGCCGCCTTGGCATCGGGCGGGGTGATCTCGGGATCGGGGTTGGCCATCGCGAAAATAATCGGCTGGTCGGCCATTTTCATGATCATCTCGGGCTTGAGTGCGCCCTTGGCCGAAAGGCCGAGGAAGATGTCGGCCCCGACCAGCGCCTCTTCCAGCGTGCGGCGATCGGTGTCGATCGCGTGCGCCGATTTGAACTGGTCTATCCCCTCGCGCCCGCGATAGATCACGCCCTTGCGATCGCACATGATGACGTTTTCATGGCGC
>JANMPV010000375.1:0-3534 GCA_031370045.1 Novosphingobium sp.
GAGCATGATCTGGATCGCGGCGGGGACGAGGAAGATCTTCGAGATATTATAGCGCGCGATCAGGTCGAGCGCCTGGGTCGGATCATATTCGGGCAAAACAATCGAGCAGGTTCCCGATGCGATCGTTCCGATCCCGGTGCCGGTGCCGCTGATGTGAAAGCATGGCATTGCCAGCAGCGTGACCTCGCCGGGGATCGGCTGCTGCCAATCGCGCAATTCGACCTCCTCGCCCCCGGGTTCTGAGCGGTGGCGCGAGGAGAGGATCGAGCCGTGAGTCATCACCGCGCCCTTGGGCCGCCCGGTGGTGCCCGAGGTGTAGAGCTGGAGCGCATCGTCACCCAGCGTGATCGCGATGCGCGGGTCGGTCGCGGGATACCCGTCGCGCCATTGGCGATAATCGGTGACACTTGCTTCCCCGGCGTCGATCCCGATGATGGTTGTCACATGCGCGAAATCGCCGCGCACTTTGCCGAGCATGTCGGCAAACCCTTCGCCAACGAACAACACCTGGGCCTGGCAATCGTTGACGATGTAGGCGACCTCGGGCGGAGCCAGGCGCCAGTTGACCGGGGTCATCACCGCGCCCAGCTTGGCCGCGGCGATCAGCACCTCGAAATACAGCGGGTGATTCTTGCCGAGGCAGGCAATCCGATCGCCCTTGGAAACGCCCAGCGCGGCCAGGCCCTGCGCGGCGCGGTTGCTTCCGGCATCGAGCGCGCCGAAGCTCAGGTGCTCTTCGCCAAACGTGAACGCCGAAGCATCGGGCTGGGTTCGTGCGTGGTCGCGCACCAAGTCGCCTAGCGCCTCTGGAAGCGCGGCGGCGGGTTCGATCAAGAGCGAGGCTTCATCCATGCTGGCCGGTGTACGCGGCGCGTCCGGCGCTGCCATTGGCACAATTCATAGCGCCACGGAGACGCGCGGTGCGCTAACGCATGGCAATGGAACCACTCGCCGCCCCGTCGGGCTTTGCGCCAGCCGACTTCTCCGCCGGTTTTCTCGATCTATCGGGGCCTTATTTCCTGCGTGACGACGGCCCGGCAACGATCCTGGGCTTGCACGTTCAGGAACGCCACGGCAACTACATCGGGGTCGCCCATGGCGGACTGCTGGCGACGTTCGCGGATGTCGCGCTGTCGTTTCAGGTCCATGCCAGCGAAACCCCCCGCCTGAAAGTCGCGACCAACACCCTGACCACGAATTTCATCGCCGGGGTCAAAACCGGAGACTGGCTTGAGGCCACCTGCCGGATCGACCGGCTGGGCAAGCGGCTGGCCTATACCAGCGGCGAGATCCGCCGCGGCGACGAGGTGGTGATGACCATGACGGCGGTATTCACAGTCCTGCGTGCAGTCTAACGCCAGGCCGTTCCCACCGGCCACGCCGGATCGGTGGCATCGTGCGCGCCGCGCGCTGCTGGCGGAACGTTGGAGAGGCTTGCCGCACCGATCTCGCGGAATTCGCGCCAGTCGTAGATCCCGGTGCGCGCGATGATCCGCCACTCCGCGCCCACCCGCACCAGCCGATCGACATAGCGCCCGGCGATGATCGCCGCGTATTCCTCGCCGCGGTCGGGGAACACCTCGGGCAGCGGGTAGCCGCCCGGTACGACGTGCATCGCGGTCATATACGTCTCGGCGATAGCGGCATCATCGCCGTCGGCACCGATCAGGGTCTGGCCCAGTTGGTGATGCGTGGCCACGCACGGATCGATGATGGCTTGCGCCTGGACCACGAAATCGCGCCAGTGGCCGCCGACCGGCCCGAACGCGAACGTCGCATCGGAGTGGAACACCTGCTCCATCAGATCCCACCGACGGCGATCGACCGCGTGGACATAGGCCGCGATCACATCGCGAATGGCATCCTTGTCGGCGGGCGAAAGTGTCATGCGCCAAGCTCCACCAGAACTTTGCCGACATTGCCCCCTGTAAACAGCCGGGCATAGGCGGAAAGCGTGTTTTCGAGGCCACTGGTCACATCATACGGCAGGGCAAGCTGACCCGCATCGACCCACTTGCGCAGCCGCGCGGTAAGTACAGCGCCCTGATCCATGAAGTCGGGCGAGAAGAACCCTTCGATTCGTAGCCGCTTCATCAGCACCTGATCGAAATTGGCCGGTCCGCGCCGCTCGCCATCGGCATATTCGGCGATCAGCCCGCAGACGGCAACGCGCCCATACAGCGCCATGTTGGCGAGCACATCTTCCAGGATCGGGCCGCCGACATTGTCGAAATAAACGTCGATCCCTCCCTCGATTGCCGACAGCGCCGCACGCAGTCCGCCTGCGCGGTAATCAAACGCAGCGGCCACGCCATACTCGGCTTCGAGCAGGCGGCATTTCGCCGCCCCCCCGGCGATGGCATAGACCCTTGCGCCAAGATTGCGCGCGATCTGGCACGCGAGCAGCCCGGTCGCGCCCGCCGCCGCCGAGATCAGCACGCTGTCCCCGGCGAGCACTCCACCGGTCCGCTCGAGCCCCCACAGCGCGGTCCACCCGTTCATCCCCAGTGGGCCAAGATGATCGCGGATATCGGCCACAGCAGTATCGAGTTTGACCGCGCCGGACATCACCGAATCGACGCGGCTGAAATCGCTCCATGTGCCGAACGCGCGGACCCAGTCGCCCTCGGCGAACCCGGCGGCGCGCGAAGCGATCACCGGACCCACCACCAGCCCCGACATCGCGGTGCCGAGGTCAAGCGGCGGCTGGTATCCGTCGGTCCGCGCGGTCATCCACATCCGGGTTCCGGCGTCCATCGACAGCAGGCGGTTGTGGATCACGATCTCGCCGTCGCGGGGATCGCCGAGCGGCGCGGCGGCCAGCGTCAGCCCGGCCGCGAAATCGGTGCCTTGCGGCCGCGCATCGAGGCGCCAGAAGCGGTTGGTCACGCGGTCTCGTTCGGCATGTGCATGGCCTTTCCGGCTCTGGCCGACGGACCATAGGGCCATCTGCAACGCGGGGCGGCTATCAAATTCGTCCAGCGCGCCGACACTCGGGCGATGTCATAGGTCGGGGCAACACAGCAACGCACAGAGTAAGGATCGACATGGCCTTGATAACAGTTGTCGGCGCATCGGGACGCCAGGGAATGGCGCAAGTCCGCCAGGCGCTTGCCGCAGGCTATGAAGTCCGCGCGCTCTCGCGTCAGGACGATCCGTTTGCCGGCGCCAAGATCGACGGAGTGGAGCGCGTGGAAGTGCGCCCGATCGATCTCTACGAACCTGAAAGCTACGCCGCCGCATTCGAAGGCAGCGACTACATCTTCTACACCCACCCGCTGCAAGCCCGCGCCGATCGCGCGGTGCTGGTCGGCGATGTCGGCAAGGCGGGGGCCGCCGCGGGGGTCAAGCGGGTGGTGTGGAACACCTCGAGCTGGATCCCCGACAAGCCCGGCGACGCGCATACGTATGCGGGTAACACCGCCGGGATCAACGCGCTGTGGCGCTCGGGCGTGCCGGGAACGGTGTTCGGATCGGTGCTGTTCATGGATAATCTGCTGACCAACTGGGCGCGCCCGTTCATCGTCAACGAGG
>JANMPV010000376.1:0-1956 GCA_031370045.1 Novosphingobium sp.
CGGCCAGACCCGGCTCGGCAACGCCACCCTGTTCGGCAATTCGGGTAGCGTGATCCTGATGGGTTGGGGGATCGCCATGACCCGTCGCCTGCCGCGCCCGTTCGAGGCACTGGGCATTTTCTCCGCGCTGGCCGGAGCGGCAATCCTGATGGGCCGGAGCCTGGAGATCGATTCGCATAGCCTGGTCGGCGACCTGTTCTGCATCCTCGCCGGGTTCCTTTATGGGTTCTATATCCTGCTGCTCCAGGACGCGCGGGAGCGACTAGGGAGCTGGAGCCTGCTGACCTGGTCGAGTCTGGCGGGCGCGCCGGTGCTCCTGGCGCTCGCCATGTGGCAAGGCGAGCCGGTGTGGCCCGGTTCTGGTGGTTCCGGCTGGTGGCCGCTGATTGCGCTGGCGTTGCTCAGTCAGGTGATCGGCCAGGGCCTCGTGGTCTATTCGCTCAAGCACTTCACCCCGCTGGTGGTCGGGCTGACCCTGCTGACCCAGCCCGCGGCGGCGGTGGTGGTCGGCTGGTTCGTGTTCGGCGAGGCGCTGGCGCCGCTCGACTATATCGGGATGGCGCTGGTCGGCGCGGCGCTGGTGCTGGCGCGGCTGGGTGACGCACCGGCAACGCGTGGTTCGCGCCCGGCGGTATCGACCTTCGAATGATCGGATGTTAGCCTGCTGCGACAGACCATTTCGGGAGCTCGCAATGAAACTTCGCCACGCCCTTTCGCTTGCTGCCGCCGCCCTGGCATTGGCCACCCCTGCCACAGCTTACGCCAAGCCCAAGCCAATTTCGCAGAAGGTCGTCGGCAAGGTCGCCAATGCTGCCTTTTCGGTGATCTCGAAACGCTACATCACCGCGACGACGCGCTTCAACCCGATCTCGGCGACCACGTTGGGCGAGCACCGCTATGATGCGCTGCTGCCCGATATTTCCGCCAGGGGCCGCGCCGCGCAGGAGATCGAATGGCGCGCGCTGCTGGCGGCGATGAACCGGATCGACCGAAGCGCGCTGAGCCGCGAAAACCAGGTCGATTACGCGATGCTCGACAACCAGCTGCGCTATGTTTTGTGGAGCGATGACCGCTTGCAGGCGTGGAAATGGGATCCGCAGATTTACAACGGCATCGCCTCGCGCGCGCTGTACGGCCTTGCCGCGCGCGATTTCGCGCCGTGGCCGCAGCGGCTGAAGAACGCCACCGCGCGGATGGAGGCGCTGCCCGCGTTCCTCGCCGAGAGCCGCCGCCAGCTGGTGCCCGCGCTGGTTCCCAAGATTCATGCAGAGACTGTCGCCAAACGCAATCCGGGCATCCTCGACACGGTCAACGAGATGCTGGTGCCGCATCTCGGCGAGCTGAACGCAGCCGACCGAGCGCGGTTCGTGTCGGCGCAGGCGGGACTGAAGGCGGCGGTCGAGGAACACCAGAAGTGGCTCGATACCGTGCTTGTCCCTCAGGCGAAGGGCGAGTTCCGCCTTGGCGCGCAGATGTATGACGAGAAGATGAAGTTCGCGCTCCAATCGAGCCTCACCCGCACGGATCTGAAAGCCCGCGCCACTGCCTCGGCCGCCGATATCCGCAGCCAGATGTACGCCCTCTCGCGCAAGGTACTTGCGGGCAAGGCAGGTGCCCCGCCCCTGCCCGACAAGCCCACCGCCGCGCAGCAGCAGGCCGCAATCGAGGGCGCGCTCGCGCTGTCCTATGCCCAGCGCCCACCACGCACCGGGCTGATGGATAAGGCCCGCGAAACGCTCAAGCAGGCGACCGAGTTCGTCCGCGCCAAGGGCTTCGTCGAAGTGCCCGATACGCCCGTGCAGATCATCGAGATGCCGCGTTCGTCGTGGGGCTTTGCGGTCGCCTATGACGATGCGCCGGGCGCGCTTGAAAAGAACCAGCCCAATTTCTACGCGATCGCCCCGATCCCGCCCGAATGGACCGACGAACAGGCGACCTCGTTCCTGTCCGAATACA
>JANMPV010000386.1:0-2837 GCA_031370045.1 Novosphingobium sp.
GGCGCCACCTCGGGCTACAGCCTGCTCGCCATCGGCCTCATGAACTCGATCATGTTCCCGACGATCTTCTCTTTGGCCTGCGAACGGCTGGGAGCGCGGGCGGCGGATGGATCGGGGATCATCAACATCGCCATCTTCGGCGGTGCGGTGGTGCCGCTGCTGACAGGATTGATCGCCGACACATCGGGGAGCCTCGCCTTGGCGCTGCTCATCCCGGCGGTGTGCTATGCGATCATTGCCGGGTTCGGGATTTATGCCAGACGACCGGCTGCCGTCTGAGCGTCAGGGGCAAGCAGTTTCGCCTGGCGTTTCAAAATCGCAGAGCCGCCACGCAATGCCGCTACCGGGTTTTCGGGCGACCACGGCGCGACCCGCTCCATGGTTGCCTGGAAAAGCGGCGAGCCGAGATGCCCGGCCAGCCACGCTTGCACATGGGCGATCGGCCGGGCTGCGAACCAATCGGGGTCGACGGCAGCAAACTGACGAACGAATGGCATGATCGCCGCGTCGGCCATGCCGCGCTTCGCTCCGCACAGTTGCCCGGAAGCCGACAGCCGCGCGTCGATCATGCTCAGGACTTGCAATCCGCACTCGCGGTGCGCCAGGGCGTCGGACCCATACCGGTCCGGATATTTGTATCGATCGAGATCGTGTTTGAACGCGCCATCGGTGTGGGCGATCAGATCGGGATCGTCGCGTTCAAGCCAGCCTTCCGGGTCGTTCCGGTCGAGCGCCCAGCGCATGATCAGGAGGCTTTCATCCAGGACCGTGCCATCATCGAGCACCAGCACAGGGACCGTTCCTTTGGGCGAGGCATCGAGCATCGCCGCCGGCTTTCGCGATAGATGGACTTCGCGCAGCGCGTAGCGAATGTCGCTGATCACCAGCGCCAGCCGCGCACGCATCGCAAATGGGCAGCGCCGAAAGCTATAAAGGACCGGCTCACTCACCACCGACCTCACCCGCCGCTTTCAGAACTGCTCCGACATGCGCGCGGCCGTGCCGGGTGGCGTGCAGTTCCTGCCGGTGCCGCTCGCGGTATGATGCCCTTTGCTGCTCGTCCCGTTCGTAATGGCAGTCAGGGCAGCTCACGCCGGCTTCGTAAAGTGGCGACTGGCTGTCCGCCGGGCTGACCGGTCGGCGGCAGGCGAAGCACAGTGTATGCGTGCCAGCCGCAAGGCCGTGTCCGACCGCTACCCGCTGGTCGAACACGAAACATTCGCCCTGCCATCGGCTCAGCTCCTGCGGCACCGCCTCGAGGTAGGCAAGGACGCCGCCTTTGAGGTGGTAGACCTCGTCGACGCCCTCCTGCTTGAGATACGCGGAAGCCTTTTCGCAACGGATACCGCCGGTGCAGAACATCGCGATTTTCGGCGGCTTTCCGGTGCCGAGCAACTTTCCGCGTTCGCGGTCAAACCAGTCCGGAAATTCCCGGAACGTCGCGGTCTTGGGGTTGAGCGCTCCCGCGAACGAGCCGACCGCCACCTCGTAATCGTTGCGCGCATCGATCACGATGGTGTCGGGATCGTCGATCAGGGTGTTCCATTCCGTCGGCTCGACGTAAGTCCCGGCATTGGCACCGGGATCGATTCCGGGTTGGCCCATCGTCACGATCTCGCGCTTGATGCGGACCTTCATTCGGTGAAACGGCATGACCGCAGCGTTCGAGAACTTGACCTCAAGTCCGGCGCACTCCGGCCACGCGCGAATATGATCCAGAACACCGGCAATGCCATCGCGTGAACCGGCGATCGTGCCGTTGATACCTTCGCCAGCGATCAGGAGTGTGCCCTTGATACCCTGCTCACGGCATATCTTCAGAAGCGAGGCGCGCAACCGCGCGCAGCAGCCGAGCCGTGCGAAGCGGTACAGTGCCGCGACACAGATCGGGTGCGCGGCCTCCTGGATTTGCATGGTCATGACCGTCCTATAGCCGAAGTGGTCAGAGGCTGGCGGGTCAGCGCTGCTTTTTTGACGTGGTTGCGGTAAAATCGGGTTCCTTTTTCGCCACCCAATCGACAAATTTGCGCACGTTGGGGTTGGCCAGAAGCGCATCCACATCCATTGCATGGCGCTGGAGTTCCGAATTGGTGAAATTGGCGATTAGGGTCTGCTGGCAAATGGGATGCATCGGCACCACGTCGCGCCCGCCTCGGCTCTTTGGTACGGGATGATGCCAGACAATGGTCTTGCCGGTGGGCCGGGCACACAGCCAGCACGGTACCACCGCCGCCGGGGCCTCGTCGTCCTCGCCAGGCAAATGGTCGTAAGGGTCATGTTTCGAATTTTTGCGGGCGATGTGCGTGTGCCTGTTGCCTGGTTCTGCGTTGCCCACATAGAGTGATGCGGGCGTCATTACCATGCCGGCATCTGAGCCGCTCCGGGTGTGATGTCCGCCAACCCGTTCGCTCCTCGAAAGCGGTCAGTTCGCGATCGGCCCATGAACTGCCCTACCTCGACAGGCGCGCATCGCGTGCTTAGTTGCAGATGGCTTCCAAGGCTTCACCCCGTCTTATACCGAAGGAAATCGACATGATCGGCGTAATCGCGACCTTGCGCACGAGCGAGGACAAAGCAGCGGAATTTGAGCGGCTTTTCACCCAATTGGCCGTGCAAGTTCGAGCCAACGAGAGCGGCAATATCGCATACCAGCTGTGTCGCAGTCGGACAGAGCCGCACACCTACAAGGTTCTGGAGATATATCGCGACGAGCAGGCACTGGAGGCACACCGGGCATCCGACCACTTCAAGTCAGCAGGCCCCGGGCTGGGCGCCGTTCTGGCGGGCCGCCCAGAAGTGGAAACTCTCGACGCGATCGGTTGATCTCAAAGGGTGTC
>JANMPV010000421.1:0-2164 GCA_031370045.1 Novosphingobium sp.
ACAGCGCCAGCGCGGCGGCGGCAACAAGCAGGATCGAACGCATGGCTATCTCCTCGGTGGCGGGGCGACCCGCGATTTGCGGCTCAAACCCCCGATACCACCGCCCGGTTCCAGCTTCTAGTTGCGGGCCTTATCGACCAGTGCGTTCGCCCCGATCCACGGCATCATCGCCCGCAGCTGCGCGCCGGTCTTCTCGATCGGGTGCGCTGCGGCGGCCTTGCGCGCGGCCTTGAGCTCGGGCTGGCCGGCGCGGTTGTCGAGGACGAAGTTCTTGACGAAGCGGCCCGACTGGATGTCGGCCAAAATCCGCTTCATCTCGGCCTTGGTCTCGGCGGTGATGATCCGCGGGCCGCTGGTGATGTCGCCGTATTCGGCAGTATTGCTGATCGAGTAGCGCATGTTGGCGATCCCGCCTTCATACAACAGATCGACGATCAGCTTGGTCTCGTGGAGGCACTCGAAATAGGCCATCTCGGGGGCGTAGCCGGCCTCGACCAGCGTCTCGAAACCGGCCTGGATCAGGTGGGTGATCCCGCCGCACAGCACGGCCTGTTCGCCGAACAGGTCGGTCTCGCACTCTTCCTTAAAGTTGGTCTCGATGATCCCGCTGCGTCCGCCGCCCACGCCGCTGGCATAGGCCAGCGCAACGTCATGGGCGTTGCCGGTGGCGTCCTGGTGGATCGCGATCAGGCACGGCACCCCGCCGCCCTTGACGTATTCGCTGCGCACGGTGTGGCCGGGACCCTTGGGCGCGATCATGATCACGTCGATGTCCTTGGGCGGTTCGATCAGCCCGAAATGAACGTTGAGCCCGTGGGCAAAGGCGAGAGCGGCACCGGGCTTCATATTGCCCGCCAGATCATCGGTGTAGATTGCGGCCTGGTGCTCGTCGGGGGCGAGGACCATCAGGATGTCTGCCCAGGCCGCGGCTTCCTTGTTGGACATGACCTTGAACCCCGCATCGGTGGCCTTTTTGGCGGTTGCCGAACCGGGACGCAGCGCGACGGCAACGTTTTTGACGCCACTATCACGTAGGTTCTGGGCGTGGGCGTGGCCCTGGCTGCCATAGCCGACGATGGCGATATTCTTGCCGGTGATCAGATTGAGATCGGCATCGGCGTCGTAATAGACTTTCATTTTAATCCCCGTCACCCCGGCGAAGGCCGGGGCCTAGATAAGTTCGCGCGTCGGCGAAAGGTTGGTTGGGTCCCGGCCTTCGCCGGGACGACGAAAAAAAGTAAGCGTCAGGTCCCCGCCGCTCCGCGCATCATGCCCACGATCCCGGTGCGGCCGACTTCGACCAGCCCCAGCTCGCGCATCAGCGCGATAAAGCTGTCGATCTTGTCGGGCGCGCCGGTCAGTTCGAAGATGAAGCTTTCGGTGGTGGTATCGACCGGACGGGCGCGGAACACTTCGGCCAGGCGCAGCGCCTCGACGCGGTGCTCGCCCTTGCCCGAAACTTTGACCAGCGCCAGCTCGCGCTCGACGTGCGCGCCAAGCTCGGTCAGATCGACCACCTTGTGGACCGGCACCAGCCGTTCGAGCTGGGCGCGGATCTGGTCGATCACCGCAGGCGGGCCGTGGGTGACGATGGTGATCCGGCTGAGCGCGTGGTTCTCGGAGATATCCGCCACGGTCAGGCTGTCGATGTTATAGCCGCGCGCCGTGAACAGCCCGGCGATCTTGGCGAGGATCCCGGCCTCGTTGTCGACCGTGATGGTGAGGACGTGGCGTTCGGATTCGAGCTCGCGGATTTTCATGGGTGCGGTCCTGGGCGAGCGTAGCGCGCGTGCTTCGACAGGCTCAGCATGAGCGGGACTTGGGTCTTGTAAATACATCCGCTCATCCTGAGCTTGTCGAAGGACATCACACCAGCGCCTTCGCTTCGTCGTCCATCGTTCCGGCCACGGTGTCGCCGTGAAGGATCATGTCGGTGTGCGCCGCGCCGCTGGGGATCATCGGATAGCAGTTGGCGGTTTTGTCGACCAGGCAATCGACCATCACCGGGCCATCGTGGTCTAGCATCGCCTGGATGCCCGCGTCGAGATCGACCTCGTGCTCGATCCGGATGCCCTTCCAGCCATAGGCTTCGGCCAGCCTGACGAAATCGGGCAGGCTGTCGGAATAGCTATTCGAATAACGGCTCTCATAGGTCAGCTCCTGC
>JANMPV010000430.1:0-5759 GCA_031370045.1 Novosphingobium sp.
AGCTCGGGCGACCCCCGGAACGGACGGCGCCCGCCTTGAGCGTGCCCCCCATCGGCACCCCGCGGCGATAGCCCTTGCGAACCCAGTCGCGGTCCATGTCGCGCGGCTTGAAGTCCCACCCGCCGAACACGCGCACCGTCATCCGCGGCCCGGTGGTGGCATACACCTCCTTGCGCAGCATCGCGTCGAAGAGTTCGGCGCGTGTGTTACCCCTCGCCCAGACCCCGGCATAGCCGCTGGCGAGATAATGCCAGCCGAGCCGGCCCTGGCGGGTGCCAAGATTTTGCGGGGCGAGCGCGCGCGACGCGTTGGGTTCGACCCCGGTGTGTTTGCCGAAATAGTTGTTTTCATCCGCAGTGCTCAGCGCGGTGTGGGCATCGGTCGATCCGATCACCCCGAACTTGTAGGGATTGGCTCCGGTTTTGGCCTCGATCGCCAGCCCGCGCTTGAGCGCTTCGCGGACGTATTCGCCCGCGAACATCGAAGGCTTCTTGGCTTCGGCCATCGCCAGATCGCCCAGTTCCCACCCGGCCACGCCATAACCTGCAAATTCGTCGTTGGGCGAAAGGAACGGATGCGCTTCGCTATCGCCCTTGATCTGGGTGATCTCGACCAGCGGTTCGTGCGCCAGGCGGCGCCGGGCATAAGCCGCGGTCATCGCCCCGCCGCCCGGCTGGGTCATCTCGAACATCAGCCCGTTGGAGAGGTTGGAGTTGTGCGGGATCGCCAGCACCCGCCCGCCGGTGTGCTGTTCGTAGGCGTCCATGTAATTCCACAGCGCATCGGTCGAGCCGGTCGCGCCGAATGAGCCGAGCGGTACCACGGTCTTCACCCGCGCTTTGCCGTCGCGGAAAATCACGTTGCGGTGGAGGTTCTTGCCGCCGTCCATCAGAGTGAATTCGAAGCCCAGCATCGCGGTGAACTTGCCCGGTTCGTTATAGCGTTCGACGGTGTCGATATGGTCGTTCCAGATCGATCGGGTGCGCTTGGCCTGCCCTTCGGGATCGTCTGTCATCGCCTTGGGCAAATTGTTGTGCGCCCTTGCATCGATAAGCTCGCCGGTGGCGCGCAGCGACTGTTCCGGCCCGGCGTTGAGCATGTCGTGCCAGCGCTTCATCACCGGGTCGCGGATGAGCAGGCCGGGCGCCTCGGCCAGTGCCTTGGTCCCGCCCAGCGCGTCGGAGTGGTCGGTTATCACCAGCCAGTCGAGCGGGCGGGCGAGCTTGGCCTTGAGCCCCATCGTCGAGGTGACTTCCTCGCCGCGGGCAAAGCGTAACGCGTCCTCGGGGCCGAGCCGCACGCCGAAGCCAAACGCATCGACCGAGTTGGAGGTGTGGAGGTGGGCGTCGCCCCAATAGACCCGCTCGGGAAATTCGCTCAGCTTGACCGCGGCCTCGCTCTTGGTCCGCTCGCCGCTGCCGAATGTTCCGCCGCACGCCGCCAGCGCGCCGACCAGTGCCAGCGTCGCGCACGTAGTCCAGGCCCGCTTGCCGATCCCCTGCATCGTCCTCTCCCTTGGATCGGGAGAGTGCCGCGATTCGCTTCAGCGCGCCAGCCCCGTCTTTGTCGCGAGCCAGTCTGCGGCTTGGTCGGGGGTCTGCTTGGCGGTGTCGCGGTCGACCTGGTAGTTGGCCTCACGCATCGCGACCACCGGAATGCGGCCCAGCAGCGGGCGGAGCGCGCCGATGCAGCGCGGATCGGCAGCGCAGCGGGCGGAAATCAGCAGCAACGCATCGTAGTTGGGGATCGCGCGCGCCGGATCGCTGAGTACGGTCAGCTTGTCCGCCGCGATCCGCCCGTCGGAACTGAACGCGGTGATGACATCGGCATCGCCGCTGGCCAGCGCGCGGTACATGAAGGTCGGACTGTAACGCTTGTTCGCCTTGAACCGCAGCGGATAGGCGGCGCTGACCGCGCGCCATTCGGGGCGGTCGAGGAACTCGAGATCGGAGCCGAGAGTCAGGTCCGGGGCGACGCTAACAAGGTCTTGCAGCGAGACGATCCCGCGCGCCTTTGCCACTTCGGGCTTCATCGCGAAGACATAGGCATTCTCGAACCCCAGCGTGCCCAGCAACCGCGCGCCGCCGGGTTTGGCCAGATACTGCGCCAGACCTTGGCGCATCGCGGCGGGCGAGGGGGTGTCGGTGCGCTTGAGCTCGCTGGTCCACAGCGTTCCGGCGTAATCGACATAGGCGTCGATATCCCCGCTCTCGAGCGCCTTGAACACCACCGCCGAGCCGAGTCCTTCGCGGTAGCTCACCGCAAACCCGGCCTGGTCGAGGCGCGAGCCGATCAGGCGGGCGAGGATATACTGTTCGGAAAAGTTCTTCGCCCCGACCACCAGCGCAGGCCGCTGTTCGGCACGCGCCGGGAGCATCGCCCAGCCCAGCGCCACCGCGACCAGCGCTAGGCCCAGCCAAGCAAGCAGCGGACGGCGCAGCGCCACACCGCGCTCGATCAACACCAGTACGCCGTCGGTGGCCAGCGCCAGGCCCGCTGCCGCAGCGCACCCGGCCAGGACCAGCACCCAGTTCTGCGTCTGGAGCCCGGCGAAGATCGGGTTGCCCAGGCTGGTCGCACCGACCGTGGTCGCCAGCGTCGCTGCACCCACAGTCCACACCGCGGCGGTGCGGATGCCTGCGAGCACCAGTGGCGCCACCAGCGGCGCTTCGACCCAGCGGAGCTTCTGCGCAGGTGTCAGCCCCATCGCGTCGGCCGCCTCGCGCACCGCGGGATCGAGCCCGCGCAATCCCGCGACGCCGTTGTGGAGGATCGGCAGCACCGCATACAGCGCCAGCGCGAGCAACGCGGGCAGAAAGCCCAGCGCGGGGATACCCCCGCCGATCAGCGCCGAGAGCGACAGCAGCAGCGGATAGAACAGCGCGAGCAGCGCCAGCGCGGGGACGGTCTGGACCAGGCTCGCCAGCCCCAGTGCAATCTGCGCGGCGTGGCGGTTGCGCGCCGCCGCGACGATCAGCGGGAGGGCGATGACGATCCCCAGTGCCAGCGCCGCGAACGACAGCACGAGGTGCGCGGCAAGCTCGTCGCGCAAGCCCCACAGCGTGGTCCAGAACCGGCTCATTTGTCCGCCTTGGCGCCGAGCTCGGCGATGCGCCGCGCCTGTTCGCGCGGGATCGCGACCAGCGCCTCGGCCTCGGCCCCGCCACGCCCGGCGGCCAGGTCGGCGGGAGTGGCGTCGGCAACGATCCTGCCTGCAGCCAGCACGATCACCCTATCGGCCAGCAGCATCGCCTCGGCCATGTCGTGGGTAACGAGGATCGTGGTGAGGCCGCGCGCCTCGTGCAGCGCGCGGACGGTCTTGCCCAAAGCGTCGCGGGTGACCGGGTCGAGCGCGGCGAAGGGCTCGTCGAGGAGCAGGATTTCGGGCTCGATCGCCAGCGCGCGGGCAATGCCCACGCGCTGCGCCTGTCCACCCGACAATTCGCGTGGCATCCGCCGGGCAAACTCGGAGGACAGCCCCACCTGATCGAGCAGCGCGGCCACCTCCGCTTCGCCCAGCCCATCGCCGCGCGCCCGGCGGCCGATGGCAACATTGGCGGCGACATCCATGTGCGGAAACAGTCCGATCGACTGGAAGACATAGCCGATCCGGCGGCGCAACTCGGTCAGCGGTGTAGCGGTGACGTCGGCACCGCCAATCGTCACTCGCCCCTCGCGTTGCGCTGCTTCGTCGAGCCGGTTGATCGCACGCAACAGGGTCGATTTGCCCGATCCGGATTCGCCGACCAGCGCGACGAAACTGCCCCCGGCGATGGTCAGATCGACCGCTTCGACTGCACGCACTGCGCCAAAGTGGCGCGATACCTGCTCGAAGCGAATCTCGGGCCCCATCGCGGGCGGCGCGCTATTCGGCCACTCTTGCCGCGGCGACGCGCTGCTCATGCTTGAGGCAATCGAGCATTTTTGCCCCGGCCATGAACACCGCGCCGGTGCAGGCGAGGAACAGTAGCTTGCCGCCAATGCCAGGATACTGGTCCAGATAGACATGCCCGCGCTGGACCGCGCCAAGCGCCAGCGCATAGATGATGAGGAACGCCTCGAAGCGCGTCTTGATCTGGAACAGGCGACCGATCTTGGAGAGCATTGATATTCCTTGGTAGGCAAGGGGCCTTGGCAGGTTAACGCGTTACGTCGCAACGATCATGCCAGTTCAGCGCGTGCGCGCAAGACGAAGGTTAATGCGGCGGGCGATTGTCAAGCCGGCCGACGCTTTTGCGGGTTAGATAAGTTCAGCTAAATCAAGCCGTTGAAGCAGGGCCGCGCGTGCTGCGACAACTTCGCCTGCTAACGCGGGGTTCCCAAGATCGCCCGGATCGATCTGCTCGGGCCAATGCCGGGCGATTGCAGCGGCGATCGTGTCTGCGCTCCGTTCGCTCAGCAGAAAGCGCGGATCGACCGTCGCGGGATCGGCCACGACCCGCAATCGCAGACAGGCCGGCCCGCCGCCGTTGGCCATCGATTGGCGAACATCGACCGGAATTACTTGCCGGATCGAGCCATTTCCAGTGAGCATCGCGTCGAGCCAGCGGCGCACATTTGGCGTTTCCCACGCTTCCTGCGGGACGATCAGCGCCATGCCCGCGCCGCCTGGCAGCGTGACAAGCTGCGCGTTGAACAGGTAGCTCTTCACCGCCTCGGCCAGGCTGACCGCCGCCGCCGGGACGATCACGATCTCGGCTTCGGGCAGTCGCGCGCGAATCTGCGCGTAGAGTGCCTCAGGATCGGCGAACGCGTGTTCGTGGACGAACAGCACGCGTTCGTTGGCGACCGCCACGACATCGTTGTGAAACGCCCCTGCGGCAATGGCGGCGGGGTTCTGCTCGGCGAACAGCGCGCGATCCGGGTTCAGCGCGTGAAGCCGGGCGACCGCGCGGCTCGCTTGATCGTGCTGGCGCGCGGGAAATGCGCCGCCGCTGCGACCGAACACGAAGATCTCAATCCCAGGCGCGTCGTGGCTCGCCGCCATCCGCATGTGATTGGCCGCGCCCTCGTCGCCGAAGCAGGCCGGGACCGCCTCATGATGCGTGAAATGTCGGGGATCGGCGAAGGCCACGCGGAGCTGGCGTGCGGTATCGGGCCATTCGAGCGAGCGGTGCGGCATCGTCGCTAGGTTGGCCGCGGTCAGGTGGCAACGCCCGTCGGCGGTGTCGGGCGCGGGCGAGACGGTCGCCGCATTCGCGGTCCACATCGATGAGGCGGACCACGCCGCGCCGACCAGCGCCGGATCGCCTGGCCCGCCCAACGCCGCGAGAAACGTCTGCTTGGGGCGGGGCAGGGGCAGCAAAAATCCTTGCTCCAGCCCCAGCGCGCGATTGGCGCGCATCTTCTCCAGCCCCTGCAGCGCCGCAGCGCGGGGATACGATACCGCGCCTGCGTTGGCGGTCGCGGCCAGATTGCCCAGGCTCAGCCCCGCATAGTTGTGCGAGGGGCCGACGATCCCGTCGAAGTTGATCTCGGTCAGCGCCATGGCGTCAGCGCGCGATCCACCAGACGGTGTCGCCCGGTGCAACACCCAGCGTGGCAGCGCTGTCGGGGTCGAGCGTCACCTTCCCCTCGCGCTCGGCGACCTCGCCGTAACAGCAGCGGAATTCAGCGAGGTGACCGGTCGCGACCAGCGCCTTACCGGTTGCGGCACTCGCGACGTCTGCCACAACGCCGCTTTTGGCGTTGCAGATGCTCTCCACCTTGTCGGTCCGCGCGGTCATCGTCGGGCCGCCGTCGAAGATATCGACATAGCC
>JANMPV010000439.1:0-4078 GCA_031370045.1 Novosphingobium sp.
TCTACATCTACGTCAAGAAGGCGCACCTCGAGGCGATCAAGGGCCTCAAGGAATACGTCGCCGCCTGGACCACGAGCTGGAGCAAGGACGGACTGCTGGCCAAGAAGGGCATGGTCGTCGCCCCCGATGCGGTTCTGGCGACGAGCCTGAAGACCGCTACCGACTTCACCACGCTCGACGGCGCGAGCCTCAAGTAACCACCGAGCCGTGATCCCGCCTGCCATCCTGATACTCCTCGCCTTCGGGCTGGGGCTGGCGGGATGGCTGGCGGCACGCTCGCGCGCGTGGGCGTTCCAGCGCGCAAGCCGCCAGCGGCTGCACTCGCTGCCCGGCTATCACGGCTGGTACGTGGCGCTGTGGGCGGCGGTCCCGGCGCTGGTGTTCGCGGTGGCGTGGTCCAGCATCGCGCCGCAACTGGTCATCGGCAGCGTGCTGGCTGACCCGGCGGCGGCGACCCTGCCACCGTTCGGAATGGAACGCGATTCGGTGCTGACCGAAGCGCTGGCGGTGGCTCAAGGGCGCGCCGCCGAGGTATTCAACCAGGGCGCCGCGGCGCTGGTCGAGCCGTTCCGCAATGCGCTGCGGCTGTTCGGCGGAATCGGCCTTGCCGCCACGCTACTACTCGGCTTTGCCGGGGGGGCGTTCGGGTTCCTCCGCCTGCGCCCCGATTTTACCGCGCGCACAAGGGTTGAGCGCGCAGTGATGGCGGTGCTGCTGCTTGCCTCGCTGGTCGCCATCGTCACGACCGCGGGGATTGTCGCATCGCTGCTGTTCGAGACGATCCGCTTCTTCGGGTTCGTCTCGCCGCTCGATTTCCTGTTCGGCACCCACTGGTCGCCCGATCCGATGAGCGCGCCCGGCCTCGATCAGGGCGCCAAGTTCGGCGCTGTGCCGCTGTTCTGGGGAACGATCGTGATCGGCGCGATCATCGCCATGCTGGTCGCGATCCCGCTGGGGCTGATGAGTGCAATCTATCTTACCCAATACGCCGCGCCCAACGTGCGCAAATGGATGAAGCCGCTGCTCGAAATCCTCGCCGGGGTGCCCACCGTGGTTTACGGCTATTTCGCCGCGCTGACCGTGGCTCCGGCAGTGCGCGATTTCGGCCAGGCGATTGGGATCGCCAGCGCCAGTTCCGAAAGCGCGCTCGCCGCGGGCCTCGTGATGGGGGTTATGATCATCCGGTTCGTCTCGTCAATGGCCGACGACAGCATCGCCGCGGTGCCGCAAGCAATGCGCGACGGCAGCCTGGCGATGGGCGCGACAACTTCCGAGACGATCCGCCGGGTGCTGATCCCCGCCGCGCTGCCTGGCATCGTCGCGGGCGTGATGCTCGCGGTCAGCCGGGCGATCGGTGAGACGATGATCGTGGTCATGGCCGCTGGCGCCGCCGCCCGGCTGACCCCCAATCCATTCGAAAGCATGACCACGGTGACGTTTCAGATCGTGGCGATGCTGACCGGCGAAGGCAGCTTCGATCACCCCGCCACGCTCAGCGCGTTCGCACTGGGGATGGTGCTGTTCGTCGTCACGCTCACGCTCAACTTCATCGCGCTGCGCGTGGTGCGGCGGTATCGCGAAGCGTATGAATAACCCCTCGCGCCATTCCTCCCCGGCGGTCGCGGCGCGGATCCGCAAACGCTATGCGGCCGAGCGGCGGTTTCGCCTGGTCGGGCTGAGCGCGGTGGTGTTCTCGGCGCTGGTCCTGGCGTTCCTGCTGCTCACGATGACTTCGGCGGGGGTCGATGGGTTCCGCCGCGCCGAGGTGCAAGTTCCGCTCGACCTGAGCGCGGCCAAGCTGCCGGTCGATCCACGGGTGCTGACACAGCCCGACGCGGTTGCCCAGCTCGAGGCGGCGGGGCTTCCCGATTCCGTCTCGACCGCCGCAACGCAGGCGCTGGGTGCAGCTGGCGCGGCGCAGATCGATTCGGCGGCGTGGCGCGAAATTGCGCGGCAGATCGTGGCCGACCCGGCCTTGCTCGGCAGCCGGATGACGATCGCGCTGCCCACCACGGGCGAACTTGCCTCGGGCCTGCGCGGCGGAGGCTCGCCGGAAATCCAGAAACTGGCTGCCCGTCTGAAGCGTGAGGGCAAGTTATCGTGGGCCTGGGACCCGGGGTTCCTGTCGCGCTCGGACGCCACCGATCCGCAGGCGGCAGGGATCTGGGCCGCGCTCAAGGGATCGATGCTGACGATGCTGGTCACGCTGTTGCTGGCGTTTCCGATCGGCGTGCTCTCGGCGGTCTATCTCGAGGAGTACGCTGCGCGAAACCGCTGGACCGACTGGATCGAGATTTCGATCAACAACCTTGCCGCAGTCCCCTCGATCATCTTCGGCCTGCTCGGGCTGGCGGTGTTCCTGACGATCTTCCCCAACTTGCGCTCGGCCCCGCTGATCGGGGGCATGACGCTGGCGCTGATGACGATGCCGGTGATCGTGATCTCGGCGCGCAACGCGATCAAGGCGGTGCCGCCTTCGATCCGCGATGGTGCTCTGGCGATCGGCGCGAGCCGGATTCAGGTGGTGTTCCATCACGTCCTTCCGCTCGCGCTGCCCGGCATCCTCACCGGCACGATCATCGGCATGGCCCGCGCGCTGGGCGAGACTGCGCCACTGCTGATGATCGGGATGCGCGCGTTCGTCGCCACTCCGCCCGATGGCTTCACTTCGCCCTCCAGCGTGCTGCCGGTGCAGATATTCCTGTGGTCCGACGAGATCGACCGCGGGTTCGTGGCGCGCACTTCGGCAGCGATCATCGTGCTGCTGCTGTTCCTGCTGGCGATGAACGGCGTCGCGATCTATCTGCGCAATCGCTTCGAAAGGCGCTGGTGAGCATGGACGCGGTTGTGCAGACTAAACCGGCAGCACCGACGCTCACGGGCGGCGACGTCAAGATCCGCGCCAGCAACGTGTCGATTTATTATGGCACCAAGCAGGCGATCGACGATGTTTCGATCGAAGTGCCGTCGCAATACGTGACCTCGTTTATCGGCCCTTCGGGGTGCGGCAAATCGACCTTCCTGCGCGCGCTCAACCGGATGAACGACACCATCCCGACCGCGCGGTTCGAGGGCGAGATCCTGCTCGATGGCGAGGATATCTATCGTTCGGGGATGGACGTGGTCCAGCTCCGCGCCCGCGTCGGGATGGTGTTCCAGAAACCCAACCCGTTCCCCAAATCGATCTACGAAAACATCGCCTATGGCCCGCGCATCCACGGGATAGCGGCGGGCAAAACCGAACTCGACGAGATCGTCGAGAAATCGCTCAACCGCGCCGGGCTGTGGGACGAGGTCAAGGACCGGCTGAACGACAGCGGCACCGCGCTCTCGGGCGGCCAGCAGCAGCGCCTGTGCATCGCCCGCGCCATCGCGGTCGACCCCGAAGTGATCCTGATGGACGAGCCGTGCTCGGCGCTCGACCCGATTGCCACCGCGCGGATCGAGGAGCTGATCGACGAACTGCGCGGGCGCTATGCGATCGTGATCGTCACCCATTCGATGCAGCAGGCCGCGCGCGTCTCGCAGCGCACCGCGTTCTTCCATCTCGGCAAAGTCATAGAATACGGCAAAACCTCGGACATCTTCACCAATCCACGGGAAGTACGGACCAAGGATTATATTACTGGCCGATATGGATAAGGTGCACGGCTGACATGGAACACACCGTCAAGGCGTTCGACGAGGACATCACCCGGCTGCGCGGCCTGATCGCCGAAATGGGCGGTCTCGCCGAAGTGTCGGTCAAAGAGGCGATGGACGCGCTGGTTCGCGGCCAGGAGGGCCTTGCCCGCACCGTGATCCAGCGCGACAAGCGGATCGACGAGATGGAAATGGAGGTCGATCGCCTCGCCATCCGCATCCTCGCCCTGCGCGCGCCGATGGCCGACGATCTGCGCGAGGTAATTGCCAGTCTCAAGATCGCCGGCGTGATCGAGCGGATCGGCGACTACGCCAAGAACATCGCCAAGCGGGTCGGCCACATCGAGGGCCGCCATCGCTTCGAACCGCTGACGATCCTTCCGGCGATGGCCGAGGTCGCCTCGGAAATGGTCCATGACGTGCTGACCGCCTATGC
>JANMPV010000457.1:0-3922 GCA_031370045.1 Novosphingobium sp.
TCCACGCGAAGTCACCGCGGTTTCGGCACGGCTGGCGGCGGAATGCGGCGGACATTTCGTCGATCAGTTCACTTATGCCGAACGCGCCACCGACTGGCGCGGCAACAACAACATCGCCGAAAGCATCTTCGCCCAGATGGAGGCCGAAGAAAGCCCGATCCCGGCGTGGATCGTGGTCGGCGCGGGCACCGGGGGCACCTCGGCGACGATCGGCCGCTATTTGCGCTATCGCCGCCTGCCAGGCCGCCTGTGCGTCGCCGATCCGGTCGATTCGGTGTTCCACCGCCACTTCGCCGACCGCACGGTGGCGACGCTCCCTGCCGGCGCCGCCTCGTGCGTCGAGGGCATCGGCCGCGCGCGGGTCGAGCCCAGCTTTGTACCCGGGGTGATCGACCGGATGGAAGCGGTGAGCGACGCCGACAGCATCGGCGCGATGCGCGCGCTGGCCGAACGGCTTGGCCGCAGGGTCGGCGGATCGACCGGGACCAACTTGTGGATCTGCGCCAGGTTGATCGAGGAAATGGCTGCCGCGGGCGAAAACGGCTCGGTCGTCACCCTGCTGTGCGACGGCGGCGAGCGGTATGCGGCGACATATTACGATGATGCGTGGCTGGCGGCGAAAGGGTTGGCATGGCGCGAACCGGCGGCGCGGATCGCGGAGTTTTTGGGCTAGCCGCCTGGCGCGAAGGTCACTCCGGTCATTGCCTCCGAAGCCGTCCACAACTGTTCGGCAAGCCCCGCGTCACGCACATGTGGGTGAACTCCGACGTGAGCGGGCGCTCCTTCGACCCATGGCGCGGCCACATTGCAATCGGCGCAATAGACCCCGCCCTCGCCTTCGAGCAGCGGCGAGACCGCACACCACACGCTGGTCGCCGCGCCCTGCTCGGTAGTTTTGAACAGCGGGTTGGGAACACCATCCGCATCGTACCAGCCCATCGCGATCTGCTCTTCCATCGGCAGATGGCGCTGGAGCGGGGTGTGGATGCCGCCCGGATCGACCGCAAACGCGCGCACGCCGTGCGGTGCGACCAGTTTATCGAGGTGCAGCGCAAACAGCGCGTTGGCCGACTTGGCCTGCGCATAAGATGTCCATTTGTTGTATTCGCGATGATCGAAGTTGATGTCGTCGAGATCGAGGCCATTGCGCGCGTGGCCGGAAGACGACAGCGCCACAACCCGCGCTTTTCCAGCCACAAGCAGCGGCCACAGCCGCGCGGTCAGCTGGAAGTGGCCGAGGTGGTTGGTGGCAAACTGGCTTTCGAACCCACGCGCATCGCGCGCCAGCGGGCAGGCCATGACCGCCGCATTGGTGATGAGGATGTGGAGCGCGGGAACCAGCGCGGCGACTTCGCCGGCAAACGCGTCGATCAAGACGGGATCGGACAGGTCGAGCTTGAGGATCGTCACCTCTCCAGTCACGTCGCGCAAATCGTCGGCGGCGGCATCGGGTCGTCGTGCCCCGACGATAACCCTCGCCCCGGCCCCGGCCAGCGCGCGGACTGTCTCAAGCCCGAGCCCCGAATAACCCCCCGTCACCAGCGCCACCTTGCCGGTCAGGTCGCGCCCCTCGATCACTTCGGTGGCGGTTGAGCGATAGCCGAACGGCGAGGCGAGCGGAGTTTGGGGCGTGGTCATGGGGTATCCTCAAGCGGTTTGCAGCCTCCATGCCGCCCCGCTCGGACCCCGGCAAGCGTCCTATTCGTTAGCCGCCGCGTGGAGCCAGTCGGCATGACGCGGGGCCTTTTTGGTCTGGCTCCATTCCTCCAGCATCGGTTGGGCAACCCGCTTGAGTTCGGCGTATTGCTCGGGCGTGCCGATATCGGCGGCCAGCTCGATGCGGTGGCCGTTGGGGTCGAAGAAATAGATCGACTTGAAGATGCCGTGATGCGTCGGGCCGAGCACCTCGACCCCCTCGCCAACGATGTGCGCCTTCGCCGCCAGCAATGCCTCGACGTTTGGCACGCGAAAGGCGAGGTGCTGGACCCACGCCGGGGTGGCTTCGTCGCGGCCCATCGCGGGCTGGTTGGGCAGCTCGAAAAATGCGATCACGTTGCCGTTCCCCGCCTCGAGAAACACGTGCATATAGGGATCGTACTCGCCGGTCGAGGGCACGTGATCTTCGGCAAATGCGGTGGAATACTCCATCCCCAGCACGCGGCGGTACCAGTCGACGGTCTGTTTGGCATCCTTGCAGCGATAGGCCGCGTGGTGGATGCCTCCTAACTTCACGGGATGCGTGGTCATGGGGTGGCTCCTTCCACCTGGTCCGAGACGTTGAGGGCTCCACGGCGAATCTGATCGGCCTCGATCGATTTGAACAGCGCGGTGAAATTGCCCTCACCGAAGCCCTCGTCTTTCTTGCGCTGGATGAATTCGAAAAACACCGGGCCGATCTGGGTCTGCGAGAAAATCTGCAACAGCAGGCGCGGATCCCGAACCCCACCGACCATCTCGGTCGAGCCGTCCAGCAAAATGCCGCGCCGCTTGAGTTCATTCGCCGGCTCGCCATGGCCGGGCAGCCGCTCGTCGAGCATTTCGTAATACGTGTCCGGCGGGGGAGGCGCGAACGGCGTACCGAACGCGGCAAGCTTGTCCCACGCGACCGGCAAATCGTCGCAGGAAAAGGCGATGTGCTGGATACCCTCGCCGTTGTAGGCGCGCAGGTATTCCTCGATCTGCCCGCCGCCACCCGCACCTTCCTCGTTGAGCGGGATCCGGATCTTGCCATCGGGCGCGGTCATCGCCTTGCTGGTAAGCCCGGTGTATTCGCCTTTGATGTCGAAGAAACGGATTTCGCGGAAACCGGCGATGCGTTCGTAGAACGAAGCCCAGTGCGCCATGCGCCCGCCGTAAACATTGTGCGTGAGGTGATCGATCACCTGCATCCCCGCGCCCACCGGGTGGCGATCGACGCCGGGCAGATAGAGGAAATCGATGTCGTAGATCGACAGGTTATCGCCTGCCGCATTTCCTTCGTAGCGGTCGATCAAATAGATGATCGAGCCGCCGATCCCGCGAATTGCAGGAAGGCGCAACTCCATCGGCCCGGTGCGGATTTCGACCGGCTCGGCACCGCGCTCGATCGCCACGCCATAGGCGCGCGCCGCGTCGCGCACCCGCCAGGCCATGCCGCAGGCCGACGGGCCGTGTTCGGCGGCGAAGTACGCGGCAGAGCTGCGCGGCTCGTAGTTGGCGATCAGGTTGATCCCGCCCTGGCGCCACAGGTGGACGTCCTTCGAGCGATGGCGGGCGATCTGGGTGAACCCCATCCGCTCGAACACCGGCTCGAGCAGGCCTTTTTCCGGCGCGCAGAATTCGACGAACTCGAAACCATCGAGGCCCAGCGGATTGTCGAACAGGTCAGCCATGAGCGGTCTCGCGGGATGGTTTCAGATGTAACTGTATTGCGGCGGTGCCGTCAAAAAGTCAATGCGCCACTAGCCTCTTTCCGACTACGAAGCCCGCTCACCCATGCGCCCCGAAATGGTTCGCAATCGCGGTCGCTATGCGCAAGTTCAGCGCGTGCGCGCGCTCGATCGGATCGATGAATTGCGCACGCACCGCGGCGTAGCCTTCCCCCGCCAGATCGGGATACCCGGTCGGCTCAGTCACTGTGAAATCGCCCAAATGCGGCTCCGCCACCGGATAGGCGCGGCGCAACTGGCCCAGCGCCTCGTCGATCCGCAGCGATAGCACCATCTCCAGCACGTCGTCGCGGGTGACGTCGTTCGAACGAGCGAAGGCGGGCACCTGGACCACGCCCAGAAACATGTGCTGGAGAAGCGCCAGACGAAGCGCCTGAAGCAACGCGATCGAGCGCCGTGTGGCTTCGCGGCGCTCATCGTCCTTGGCTCCTTGCTCATCGTGCGGAAGCAGCGCGAGGACGCGGTGGAGCTTCATCCAGTCCACTCTGAGGCGC
>JANMPV010000459.1:0-5376 GCA_031370045.1 Novosphingobium sp.
CGGCCACGCCTGCAATGTCACCGATCCGGGCACCTTCAACCTGCTCGTGCTCGATTATCTGAGAGGCTAACCCATGCAGATCGGTGTCTTTGTCCCCATCAACAACAACGGCTGGCTGATCAGCGAGACCGCGCCGCAGTATATGCCCAGCTTCGATCTCAACAAGGCGATCGCCCAAAGCGCGGAAAAGCACGGGCTCGATTTCCTCCTCTCGATGATCAAATTGCGCGGGTTCGGCGGCAAGACCGAGTTCTGGGAATATGGCCTCGAAAGCTTTACCCTGATGGCCGGGCTTGCCGCAGTGACCGAGAAGATCAAGATCTACGCGACCTGCCCCACACTGGTGATCCCGCCGGCGTTCGCCGCGCGGATGTGCAACACCATCGATTCGATCAGCCACGGGCGCTTCGGGCTCAACCTGATCACCGGCTGGCAGCGCCCCGAATACAGCCAGATGGGGCTGTGGCCAGGCGACGAGCATTTCCGCAACCGCTACCAGATGCTCGACGAATACGCCCGTATCCTGCGCGAGTTGTGGGACACCGGGCGCAGCGATTTCAAGGGCGATTACTACCAGATGGACGATTGCCTGGTCCGGCCCAAGCCGGAGGGCGACATGAAGATCATCTGCGCAGGCTCGTCGGACGAGGGGCTGGCGTTCTCGGCCAAGTGGGCGGACTATGCATTCTGCCTCGGCAAGGGGGTCAACACCCCGACCGCGTTCGCGCCCAACAACGATCGCCTGGCGGTGGCGACCGCGAAGACCGGGCGCGATGTCTCGGTGTTCGTGCTGGTGATGATCATCGCCGCCGAGACCGACGACGCGGCGATGGCCAAGTGGAGGTCCTATAACGACGGGGTCGATGTCGCAGCGATTTCGTGGCTGATGGACCAGGGCGCTGCCGACAAGCACAATGCCACCACCAACGTCCGCCAGCTCGCCGCCCCCGAAGGCGCGGTCAACATCAACATGGGGACACTGGTGGGCAGTTATGCCAGCATTGCTCGGATGCTTGACGAGATGGCGACGGTGCCCAACACCGGCGGGGTGCTGCTGACGTTCGACGATTTTCTTGAAGGCGTCGAAGCCTTCGGCACCCGCATCCAGCCCTTGATGAAGAGCCGCAAGATGGCGTAGCGGCGCATCCAGCCCATGCGCCCCATGTTCGTTCTCGCCCTGCCGCTCGCGGCCATGCCGCTGGCCGCTCACGCCGAGGGTGCGCCGGAGCCGACCGCGCCAATCGTGGTCACCGGCCGCGGGCTTAAGCAGCCGCCTGCCACCCCGGCCTACGACGTCACCGAGATCGAGCGCGAGGCGCTGTTGCGCGCAGCGTCGGGCAGGATCGAGGACGTGCTGGCCGGGGTCGCCGGGTTCCAGCAGTTCCGCCGGTCGGATAGCCGCTCGTCCAATCCCTCGGCGCAAGGGGTCACGTTGCGCGCGCTGGGCGGCAACGCCACCAGTCGCAGCCTCGTCCTGCTCGATGGAGTGCCGATGGCCGATCCGTTCTTTGGCACCATCCCGTTCAGTGCGCTGGCGCCCGAACGCCTGTCGCGGGTGCGCGTCACCCGCGGCGGCGGCTCGGGCGCGTTCGGCGCGGGCGCAGTGGCCGGAACGATCGAGCTGGAAAGCGCGGGCGCACGCGATCTCGGCCTCACAAACGCCAGCCTGCTGGTCGATGACCGCGGCGAGACCGAGGCCTCGGCCACGTTCGCGCCCGAACTCGGGCAGGGGTTCGCCGTCCTCACCGGGCGCTGGGATCGCGGCCTGGGCTTCTGGACCACGCCTCGGGCGAGCCGCGTCCCCGCGAGCGTGCGCGCGAAGTACGAAAGCTGGTCGGCAGGCATCCGCACGGTCGCGCCGCTGACCGATGACATTGAGCTGCAAGCTCGCGGGCTGGCGTTCGACGATCAGCGCACGCTGCGCTTCAAGGGCGCCGACAGCACAAGTAGCGGCCAGGATGCGAGCTTGCACCTGGTCGCGCGCGGGCGCTGGCAGTTCGATGCGCTGGCCTATGTCCAGGCGCGTGATTTCTCGAACATCGTGATCAGCTCGACCAGCTTCAGGAAAACGCTCGACCAGCGCCGCACCCCCTCGACCGGGCTGGGCGGCAAGATCGAGGTCAGGCCGCCGCTGGGGGCTGCGCACATCGCGCGGATCGGCGCCGACTACCGTTTGGCCGACGGCGCACTTCAGGAAGACGCTTACAGCTCCGTCACCGGGCTAGTTACCGCGCGGCGTCACGCGGGCGGGCGCAATGGCGATCTCGGCCTGTTCTCGCAGGACGACTGGACACCCCAAGTATTTGGCGGCGTGGTGGTGCTCACGGGCGGCGTGCGCGCCGATCGCTGGACGATCCGCGACGGCTATTTCCAGGAAGCCAACGCCGCCGGGCGCATCACCACCCGCAACGATTTCGTGGATCGATCGGGCTGGGACGTCAGCGTGCGCGGCGGCGCGGTGGCCCGGCTGGGCGGCGGGGTACAACTGCGCGGGGCGGGCTATACCGGGCTGCGCCTGCCCACGCTCAACGAACTCTACCGCCCGTTCGTGGTCTTCCCGGTCACCACTCGCGCCAACGCCGCCTTGCGCAACGAACGGCTGCGCGGGTTCGAGGCCGGGGTCGATTTCATGCCGTCGCCCGCAGTGACCGTCTCAGCCACCGCGTTCGACAACCGCGTCCGCAACGCGATCGCCAACGTCACCATCGCCCGCAACTTGCGCGAACGCCGCAACGTCGATGCGGTGCATGCGCGCGGGCTGGAGTTGAGCGCGCAGTGGCGCTGGGGAACGCTGGCGTTCGACGGCTCGCTGGCGCTGACCGATGCCCAGGTCGAAGCGCGCGGAACCAGCGCCGCGCTGAACGGCAAACGTCCGGCGCAGACTCCCAAGCTCGCCGCCAGCGGCACGCTGTCATGGGCGCCGGTGCCAGGCTGGCAACTCGCCACCACGCTGCGCCGCGCCGGTCGCCAGTTCGAGGACGATCTCGAAACCGACGCGCTCCCCGCCACCACCACGATCGACGCCTTTGCCCGCATCCCGCTGGTGCACGGGGTATCGCTGGTCCTGCGCGGCGAAAACCTCACCGGCGAACGCATCGTCACGCGCAACCAGGCCGGCTCGATCGACTTGGGCGTCCCGCGCACGCTGTGGGCGGGGATAAGGGTGGGGGGTTAGCGTCCTGGAATGAAGCGTTCCAGAACAGGCTGGTGCGGTCGAGAAGACTCGAACTTCCACGGGCTTTCGCCCACAACGACCTCAACGTTGCGCGTCTACCAGTTCCGCCACGACCGCATATCGCAAGGGCGGCGAACCGGCCCCCGGTGGGTAGGAGCGGGCCCTTAGCAAAGGGGTCCGGGGCTAGCAACCGGAGTTTGTGGGCTGGTCCAGTCGGTCCCGGCCACCCTAAGGCTTCCAGCCGATCTCGGCGACTTTGGCGGAGCGGGGGACGTCGGTCACGGCTTCGTTGATCGTCACGCTTTCGCCGGGCGCGAGCGCGGACTTGGGCGCGCGGACTTCCCAAGTGTAGACGATCCGGTCGCGCCCGTCGCGCAGCACGATCAGGATCGAGGGGACTTTGTGGGTGGTCTGGCCGACGTTGGTCACCGTCCCGCTCGCCCCGAAGAATTCGGTACCGTTGGGTAGCGTGCGGCGATCCTGGCGTTCGGGCGGAAACTCGAGCACCAAGTCGGGCTCGGCGGCGCCGAACGTCGGCCGCGCGATCGGCACCCAATCGGGCAGGCCCCACACGCTGACCGCGCCGATCAGCGCCGCGACCAGCAGCGCGAAGGCAACCGCAGCGGCGGTCCACAACCGGGCCGGATTTCGGCGTGGCCGGAACGGCGGCTCGTGCGCAAAGCTCGACGGCGAATCCTGGTACACCACATCGACCCGGTTGCGCGCCGTATCCGCAAAGGCGGGCACTTCGGCGGGCGGTGGCGCGGGCTCCGGCTCGGCAACGGATTCCGCCGCGGGTTGCGCCAATGGGCGCGGATCGAATTGGGTGGCCTGCCGGTCGAGCGGTTCGGCTGGCTCGACCCTAGGCGGCGGCGCTTCGACCGGCGGCGGCGGCGGCGGAGGCGACGGGGGTGTCGCTACTGGCGCGGGCCGTTCCAGCACCGGCCCATCCTGGAACCAGCTGTGGCGGCACTTTGCGCAGCGCACTGTCCGCCCATCGACGCCGATTGCGCTGTCGGGCACGACATAGCGCGTCGCGCAGGCGGGACAGGCGATGATCACAATGCAGGGTTAAGCACGCGGCAGCGGCGACGGGCAAGACCCGGGAGGCCAAGCGGGTGCGGTGATGGCCTTTTTTCCACATCGATTGCTGTTATAGGGCGGCTAACCGAGCCATCGCGGCGCCTGCGCCATAAAGTCAGATTTTGCCGCCATGTCCTGCCATCTCGCATCCGTTCCCTGCCGATGACCGAACCCGAAGCGGAAATCGTCCGGTTCGACAACGTCGGGCTACGCTATGGCACCGACAAGGAAGTGCTGACCGACGTCTCCTTCACGCTGTTTCCCGGCACGTTCTATTTCCTCACCGGCGCGAGCGGCGCGGGCAAGACTTCGCTGCTCAAGCTGCTTTATCTCGCCCAGCGCCCGTCGCGCGGGAAGATCTCGATGTTCGGGACCGACGCGATCACCTTGCCGCGCGAGCGCCTGCCCGGCTTTCGCCGCCGTCTGGGGGTGGTGTTCCAGGACTTTCGCCTGATCCCGCACCTGTCCGCGTTCGACAACGTGGCGCTGCCGCTGCGCGTGGCCGGAGTGGAGGAAGACGATCTGCGCAAGCCGGTCGCCGACATGCTCGAATGGGTTGGATTGGGTGACCGCAGTCACGCCCGGCCCGCGACGCTTTCGGGCGGCGAGCAGCAGCGGGTGGCGATCGCCCGCGCGGTGATCGGGCGCCCCGACATGCTCGTCGCCGACGAGCCGACCGGCAACGTCGATCCCGACATGGCGGTCAAGCTGCTGCGCCTGTTCGAGGCACTCAACCGGCTGGGGACGACGGTGGTGGTCGCCACCCACGATGTCCACCTGCTGCGCAAGGTTCCCGAATCGCTGATCATGCGGCTCGATCGCGGGCGGCTGTCCGATCCGACGGGCGCGTTGCGCTATCCGCCGCGCCGCACCGGGATACCCGCGCGATGAGCGCGCCGCCCGCGCTTCCGCGCGCAATCGTCGCCCGCCTGCGCACCGTCGGCGCGGCGATCACCGGCGGCTCAGAGACCCAGCTGGTGCCGCAGGCACGACTCTCGGGGCCGATGCCGTGGGTGATCGCGATCATGATCGCGCTGACGGTGATTGCGGCGGCGGCGGGCTTTGCGCTGCGCAATATCGCCAATGCCACCGCGGCCGAACTGGCGGGCGGAATAACG
>JANMPV010000491.1:0-1613 GCA_031370045.1 Novosphingobium sp.
CTGGGCGACCCGGTGGGCGAAGCGCCCGTCGCGAGCCCGCGCGATCCGGTCGAGGCGGCGCTCGCGCGGCTCGGCACGCCTTATGTGTGGGGCGCGCGCGGCGGGGTGGGGATCGATTGTTCGGGGCTGGTCCAGACCGCGTTCGCCCATGCCGGGATCGCCCTGCCCCGCGACAGCGACCAGCAGGAGGCTTGCGGACAGGCGGTGCAAACCGCGCAGCGCGGCGATCTGGTGTTCTTCCCCGGCCACGTCACCATTGCCACCGGCGCGGATCAAGTCGTCCACGCCAGCCAGGGCGCTTCCGGTATTGGGGGCGCGGTGACAGTAGAGCCGCTGGCCGAAGTCGTCGCACGCAAGGGCGAGCCGACCCACATCCGCCGCGTGCTGCCATGACCGCCAGCGTGTTCGTCGATGGTGCGGCGGGGACCACCGGGCTTGAGATCGTCGAGCGGCTGGCGGGCCGTTCCGACTTCGCGCTGGTGGTGCTCGACGAGGCCCAGCGCAAAAGCGAGGCCGCGCGGCGCGAGGCGTTCCACACCGCCGATTTCGCGGTGCTGTGCCTGCCCGACGATGCCGCGCGCGAGGCGGTGGCGCTGGCTGCGGGCAGCAAGGTGCGGATCGTCGATGCCTCGTCTGCACACCGCGTCGCTCATGGCTGGACGTATGGCTTCCCCGAGCTGGTCGGGCACGAGGCGGTGGCTTCGGCAACTCGTGTCAGCAACCCCGGCTGCTATCCTACCGGGTTCCTTGCGCTGGTCGCGCCGCTGGTCCGGTCAGGATTGCTCCCCGCCGACTGGCCCTACACGGTCCACGCGGTCTCGGGCTATTCGGGCGGGGGCAAGGCGATGATCGCGCGGTTCGAGGGCGATAGTGACAGCGAGGGGCGCGACATCGCCTGGCGCGGCTATGCGCTGGGCGGCGGGCACAAGCACGTGCCCGAGATGCAGAAGTGGGCGGGCCTGACCCACGCCCCGCTGTTCGCCCCCGCAGTGATCCCTGCGCATCGCGGGATGGTGGTGGAAGTGCCGCTGCCGCACGCGGTAATCGACGTCGATGCCGAAACGCTGCGTCACGCGCTGCGCAGCTTTTATGCCGATTCGCCGGTCATCCGGGTGGCGCGCGAAGCACCCGCAGACGGCGAACTGCTGCTGCGCGCCTCAACCGCGCCAAGCGATGCGCTGACCCTCCATGTGTTCAGCGGCAGCGAAGGCATCCGCCTGATCGCACTGCTCGACAACCTGGGCAAAGGCGCCAGCGGCGCGGCGGTGCAGAGTTTGAACCTGATGGCGGGATTTGAGGAAAGCGCGGGGCTGGTTCTCTAAAATCCTCCCCGAGCTTGTCTCGGGGAGGTGGCAGTCGGCTCCTTCTGCCGACTGACGGAGGGGTTCCTGCGGTGCCGCGATACCCCTCCACCACCACGCCAAGCGGCGTGGCGGTCCCCCTCCCCGAGCAAGCTCGAGGAGGATCAAAACAAATCAATCCTCTTCGGCGATCGTCACTTTGAGGCCGTCGAGCGCGTCGGTCATCGGGATCTGGCACGACAGGCGTGAAAATTCATCGCGGTGGTCCGAGCTGTCGAGCAGGTCGTTCTCGTCTTCGCTCATCGTCGGCAG
>JANMPV010000523.1:0-4405 GCA_031370045.1 Novosphingobium sp.
CGCCCAGCGCGGCGCCCTGCCGATACTGCCCAGCCGCGCCTGCCAGTCGAGCCGGTCAACCTTGTAGACCACCCCGTCGATATCATAAGGCAGCGACGCCCGCCGCTCACCGATGCTGCGGTAATGGTGCAGCATTTGCTCAAGCGATGTGCAGCGCACCAGATCGGGCGAGACCGGAACGCCCCACTCCGCGATGCGCTGCATCGTCGCGTATTGGGTGTCCGCCGGAACCCCGCTTGCCGCCCCCCAGCCATGCGCGAGAAATCGCAAAGGTCGGGCCGCGGTAACGCTCGCGTCCTTTTGCCGGAGAGATCCCGCCGCAGCATTCCGCGGGGTAGCGAATAATCGACCTTCTGCCTTTTGCTGCATCACATTAAGCGCGGTAAAGTCCTGTTTTGACATATAAACTTCACCGCGAATCTCGAATACTTCAGGCACTTCGCCTCGCAGCATTTGAGGTATGTCGGCGATATAAGCGACGTTGGGAGTGACGTCCTCGCCCTCCTGCCCATCACCCCGCGTTGCCGCGCGCACCAACTTGCCGCTTTCATAACGGAGCGAGCATGACAGTCCGTCGATCTTGTCCTCGGCGGTAACCGCAATCTCGGCATCATCGGGCAGCGCGAGAAACCGCCGCACCCGGGCGAGAAACTCGGCGACCTCCTCGTCGGCAAAGGCATTGTCCAGGCTCATCATCCGCACTTCGTGCTGCACTTTGCCCAGCGGCGAGGCGCCGACATCATGCCCGACTGCTGACGAAGGACTATCCGCCCGCATCAGTTGCGGGAATGCAGCTTCCAGCTCGGCATTGCGCCGCACCAACGCATCGTATTCGGCATCGGGAATCTCGGGCGTGTCGTCCGCGTGATAGCGCCGATTGTGGTGCGCGATCGCCTTGGCAAGGCGCATCAATTCGTTGGCTGCTTGGGCTTCGGATAGCTCGCTCACACGCCCTCCAGCAACCGATCGGCCTGGGCGCGGGCCTCGTTCGTGATCTCTGCACCCGACAGCATCCGCGCAATTTCCTCTTGCCGGCCCGCAGCGTCGAGCCGGGCAACCCCGGTCCGCGTCACCATGCCCTCGCTCGATTTGGCGATCACGTAGTGCGCCTCACCTCGCGCGGCGACTTGGGGGCTGTGAGTGACGACGAGCAGTTGCCCATCGCTCGCCAATCGCGCAAGGCGTTCGCCGATCGCGCTGGCGACCGCGCCGCCGACGCCGCGGTCGATTTCGTCGAAGATCACCGTGGCGGCGCCGCCGGCCTCGGCCAGCGCAACCTTCAACGCGAGGATAAAGCGGCTTAGCTCGCCACCGCTGGCAATTTTGGCCATAGCGCCAAAATCCGCGCCGGGGTTGGTCGCAACGAGAAATTCGACCGTGTCGATCCCGTGCGGACCCCAGCGCTCCTCGGGCAGTTCGCTCACCGCAGTGCGGAAGCGCGCGGCGTCGAGTTTGAGCGGCGCCAGTTCCGCCGCGACAGCCGTATCGAGCCGCATCGCCGCGATCACCCGATTGGCGTGGAGCGCCTCGGCGTGCGCGCGATAGGTCTGATGGGCGATGCCGGCGGCGCGCTCCAGTGTGGCGATATGCGCATCGCCTGCCTCGAGCGCGTCCAGCGCAGCGCGCAGCGCACGCGCCTTGTCAGGCAGCGAATCGACCGCCACCGCGTGCTTGCGCGCCACCGCGCGCAGTTCGAACAGGCGCGTTTCGATCCGGTCGAGCCGCTCGGGATCGTGGGTCAGCGCCTCGGAAGCGCGGGCCAGCTTGTCCTCCGCCTCACCCGCCTCGATCACCGCGCGGTCGAGCGCGGCCAGCGCCTCGCCCAGCAGCGAATGTTCGGTCGCGATCCGGTCGAGCCGCCGAGCTGCGCCGCGCAAGCTCGCCAGCGCCGAATCGGATCCCGCCCACAAGTGTTTAAGTTCGGCGAGGTCGCCCGACAGCCGTTCGCCCTTCTGCATGTCGGAGCGGGCCGAGGCGAGTTCCTCTTCTTCGCCCACAACCGGCGCGAGCGTCGTCAACTCTTCGAGGTACGCAAGCCATAGATCGCGGTCGTCGGACGAGCGCTGTTCAGCGGCGCGCGCGGTGCGCAACGCCTCGTCCGCCGCCCGCCATTCGCGCCACGCCGTCTCGACCGCGGCAACGTCGCCGTCGGCATAGCGATCGAGCAGGGCCCGGTGGCCGCGCGGATTGGTCAGCCCGCGATCGTCGTGCTGGCCGTGGACTTCGACCAGATGCCGCGCCAGCTCACGCAGCAGCGCGGCGCCGACCGGCTGATCGTTGACGAACGCCTTTGAGCCGGCGCCCTTTTCTGCCCCCTCGCCCGCCCTTGGCGCGCGCAGACGGCGGCGAATGAGCAAGGGCTCGCCCGGTTCGATTTCGATCCCGGCCTCGTCCAGAACAGCGCGCACGCCCGCGGGCAAACGGTCGAATTCGAACGTTGCGATCACGTTCGCCTGTTCGGTACCCGCGCGGATCAGACCGCTTTCGGCGCGTTCGCCCAGCGCCAGCCCCAGCGCGTCGAGCAGGATCGACTTGCCCGCACCGGTTTCGCCGGTCAGCACGCCCAGCCCGCCGCCAAAGCTCAGGTCGAGCGCCTCGATCAAAACGATGTTGCGGATGGATAGCGCGGTCAGCATGGCGTGGCGCCCGCTCTAGCCGATGCGATGCGCGCCGTCATCGTCCGCGTGGCGATCCGTCAGGCGGCCGCTTCTTCGGCAAACGGAGGTTCCATTTCGATCGCATCGGCCAAAGTCATCCGGTCGAGCATGTCGGCGGTGGCATCGCGCAGCGTCAGCATCAGCCCGCGCAGTCGGCAGTCGGCCTCGGGCAGGCAGTTATCGCAGCGTTCGTGCGCGTTGCGCGCGGCGCATGGGACCAAGGCCAGGCTCCCACGGGTCAGGCGGATCAGATCGCCATAGCGGATATCGACCGGGGGGAGCGCCAGCTCGTATCCGCCATCACGCCCGCGGTGCGAGAGCAGCAGGCCCTCGCGGGTCATTTCGGCCATGATCACGGTCAAAAACTTGCGCGGGATATTCTGCGCTTCGGCGATATCCTGAAGCCGCACCGGCCCCTGCCCCCAGCGATCGGCGAGGTGCTGAAAAGCGCGGATGGTGTAGCGGGTCTTTTGGGAAAGCATGGGAGACGGCAAGCAAAGCGCCGCTCGACCGCCAATGTCAACCGCGGGGCTAGGGTATCAGGCGGCTTTGGTATCCGGCGCGTGCTTGTTCATCAGCTTGAACGCCTTGGCGTACCATTCGTTGCCGGGATAGTTCGCGCCCAGCACCGCCGCGGCCTTTTGCGCTTCCTCGGGGATGCCGAGCGACAGATAGGTTTCAACCAGACGATAGAGCGCCTCGGGGGTGTGGCTGGTCTGCTGGTACTTTTCGGTCACGGTGCGGAACCGCAGCGAGGCCGCGAGCCACTTGCCACTGCGCTCATAGAACCGCCCGATCTCCATTTCCTTGCCCGCAAGGTGATCGTTGACGAGGTCGATCTTGAGCTTGGCATCGTTGGCATAGGTGGTGTTGGGATAGCGGCGGACGACCTCGGTCAGCGTATCCAGCGCTTGCTGGGTGATCTTCTGGTCGCGGGTGACGTCGCTGATCTGCTCGTAATAGCTGAGCGCGATCAGGTAGTAGGCATACGGCGCATCCTTGTTGCCCGGATGAATCTGGAGGAAGCGCTGCGCCGATTGCACCGACTTGGGGTAATCGCGATCGATGTAGTACGAAAACGCGCTCATCAGCTGGGCGCGGCGGGCCCATGGCGAATAGGGATGCTGGCGCTCGACTTCATCGAACAGCGCGGCGGCTTCCTTGGCGCGGCCGCGATCGAGCCGGTCCTTGGCGACCAGATAAAGCGTATCCACATCGCGCGCGACGTAGGCGGTATCCTTGGGCTTGCCCCCGCCGGCACACCCGGCGGTGAAAGCCAGCGCGGTGGCGGTGAGGGACAGGATGGCGAGACGCGCGGGCGAATTGGCTGGCATGGCGGCGCTATAGCCAGCCTGTGCGTTAACGCCAAGTGAAGTTGGCTTGCGTTGTTGTCAGTGGAAATCGCGCGAGGGCGGGAGAATTTTGGGGACCACCCGCACGTCGCGCGGATGGCCTTGCTGGAACCCGCACTCGCGATTGCCGGGCGGCGGCGGGGTCCAGGGTTCCGCAGGAGGCGCGAATTTCGAGGTCAGCGGGCTATTGCAATGATCGGCGCGGGCGATTGTGGTCGGCAGCAGATCGTCCGACAGCGCCATCAGCGAGGCCGTCGCGTCGGTCATGTGCGCGGCGATCACGTGGATCACCTCGTCGTCGTATTCCACCCGCCCGCGCACTTCCATCAGCCGCGAACCCATCACCACCTTGCGCTGCTTGTCCTTCAGATCGGGCCACACCACCAGATTGATCAC
>JANMPV010000527.1:0-2088 GCA_031370045.1 Novosphingobium sp.
AAGCCGCGCGCGATCAGCCGGCGCGCGGTGGCGAGGGCATCATCGCGCAGTTCGCGGAACGGGTAGGGGCGCGTGAGGCGCCCGCGTGGATCGTGGAAATTGAGGCCCTTGGTGCCACCAGCGGCGAAGTCCAGCGCATCACAGAACGTGGCGAAATCGGCGTAACGGCGCGGCACGCCATCGTCGTTGGGGGTCGCGACGGGTCCGGCCTCGACCGAAGTTGGCGCAGGTTCGTGTTCGAGGACGCTGGAAACCAGATTCATCAATAACCCACCATCTGTTGACTTCAGCCGCCGGCCCGCGCCGCTCGCCCGGCATGCCCATTCGCTCATCGAAGGCTGGAGGCAAACTGTGCGAATGTTTCCATTGTGCGGCGAGTGTGGCACGAATGTGGCGCAATGGATCGCGCGTCATCAGCCTTTGGCTCCACCCCTGGTCGTCGAACCGGTTCGCGTGTGGACCGCAACGCGTCGCGCGATGCACGACGCGAGCGTGTGCCCAATCCGCTCGATCCAAAGAAGCTCGACGAATTGGCGGTGGCTTACGCTGCGCGCTTTGCGACGAGCGCGGGAAAGCTGCGCAGCTATTTGCGCCGCAAAGTCGTGACTCGCGGTTGGGCCGGGGCCGAGGACAGTGCGTTGCCAGAAGGTAATGGGCCCGACATCGACGGCGTGGTCGAGCGGATGGTGCAAGCGGGCTATGTCGATGACGAAGCTTTCGCGCGGGCGCGCGGGTCTGGCTTGCTGCGGCGCGGCTACGGTGCGCGGCGGATCGACGAGACGCTGCGCGCCGCGGGCGTGGGCGAGGACTTGCGCGAAGATGCGCGGGGGAGCGATCGCGAGCGCCGCGAGGCCGCGCTGACCATGGCGCGCAAGCGCGGGTTCGGACCTTTCAGCAGGACCGGGCAAGCCGGCGCGCGTCTCGAACCGGCGCGGCGCGAAAAGCAGCTCGCGGCGATGCTGCGCGCAGGTCATCCGCTTGCCAGCGCGCGCGAATTGGTCGATGCAGCGACCGTCCTGGCGGCCGAACGATGGGTGCTTGATGCCGATGCCGAATCCTAGATTGCGCCGTGCCGCGCTGGTCCTGCTGCCGCTTGTCGGGATCGGCGGGGCATGGGCGGCAGTGTTCGCCAGCGCGTCCGCCAGAGCATCTGGGCGGGTCCAGTCGCACGCCGTGGCGCGCCATCGCCATTCGCTGTCGGGGCTGGCGGTGGTGCCGCTGACCGTCAGTTCCGCCAATGGCCGCCACCGCTTTCGCGTTGAAGTGGCGGCCAGCCCGGCGCAGCAGGAAAAGGGCCTGATGTTCCGCACCGCGATGGGCGCGGACGAGGGGATGATCTTTCCCTACAAGCAGCCGCAGCGGGTCTCCTTCTGGATGCAGAACTGTCCGCTGGCGCTCGACATCATCTTCATCGGCACCGATCATCGTGTGCTCAATATTGACGATGCGCGCCCGTTCGATGAGACTCCGCTGGCCTCGGCGGGCGCGGTCAGCAACGTGCTCGAACTGAACAACGGCCGCGCCGCCGCACTGGGCATCCGGCCTGGCGACCGGGTCGACTGGTAGCTGGCCCAGAAAGCAGGGCCCAGATAGCTGCCCCCGATACCCGGCATCACCGCTTGTCGTGCATCGGGCATCGGGCTAGGGGCGGCGACAGAATTCGAGGCACGGCAATGGGCGCTGCTCTATGAGCTTTTTGGGCAAGATCTTCACGTGGTGGGACGGGGCAACCCTCGGAACCATGATGCACAGTGCGATGTCGGGCGAAAAAGTCGGCACCGACGCGCAGGGCAATGCTTATTTCCGCGGGAAAAAGCGCGCAGCGAACGGCGGGCCGTTCGACGGTCGTGAACGGCGCTGGGTGATCTACAACGGCGCCAACGACGCCAGCCGCGTGCCGGCGGAATGGCACGGCTGGCTCCACGGCAATGGTGAAGGGCCGCCCGAAAGCAACTTGCCGCCACCGCGCATCTGGGAGGTCGATTACACCCCCAACGCGACCGGCACCGTCGGCGCCTATCGCCCGCAAGGTGCACTCGAACGCGGCGGGCATCGTGCGCCGGCGACCGGGGATTACGACGCCTGGTC
>JANMPV010000531.1:0-2612 GCA_031370045.1 Novosphingobium sp.
CGGCCACCGCGCCGCATCCGCACGCCGGCATGCAGATCTCGCCCGACCAGGGCCAGTTCATGGCGCTGCTGATCAAGCTGCTGGGCGCGCGCCGCACGATCGAGATCGGCGTGTTCACGGGCTACAGCGCCTTGACCGTTGCGCTCGCCTTGCCCGACGACGGGCGGGTGCTCGCCTGCGACATCAGCGACGAGTACACGCGCGTCGGCCTGCCCTACTGGCACCAGGCGGGCGTGGCCCACAAGATCGATCTGCGCCTCGCGCCGGCGCTCGAGACGCTCGACGCGCAACTCGCGGCGGGCGCCGCCGGGCACTACGACTTCGCCTTCATCGATGCCGACAAGACCGGCTACGACGCCTACTACGAACGCTGCCTGCAACTGCTGCGCCCGGGCGGGCTGATCGCGATCGACAACACGCTGTGGAGCGGCAGCGTGGCGCGGCCCGCGAAAGATGCCGATACGGCGGCGCTGCAGCAGCTCAACACGAAGTTGCGTGATGACGAGCGGGTCGATATGTCGCTGCTGACCATCGGGGACGGGCTGACGCTGGCGCGGAAGCGGTGAGGGGGCGGCTGGCAGGGTCGGTGGGGAGGGCGAAGGTTGGCGACGGCCAGCCGGCGATATCGAGGACTGTCGACGCACGGTCACATGGGCGCACGGGCTCACCAAGGCCGGAAAGTTGACGTCCAACTGCGCGTATGAACGAGCGCAAGAGACTGTCTGCGGTCATTCGTCAGCGCATCGCCGGCACCGACTTACGACCCCGAGCCGCTTCCGCCCGTCGAAACTCGACGCCCTATAGCGGAAGCGGCAAAGCTCGTCCGCGAGTCAGGCAAGACGCCATATCCCATGACGACCTCGTGGCCCGATCCATCTTCAATCTTGCAGATGAACGGCACCAGGCCTGTGGGGAAGACATCCGCGGGGACGTCGTGGCGATCCCTTTCCACTTCGAAGAGCTTCAGCATTCGATCCATGGGAGTGACGGGGCGCGATGCGGATGAAGAAGCGGAAGGTCGGGGCAAGCCCGTTTAGGCGCGAATGAAACCAACGCGCGCGTGTGCGGTTCGACACGCGCGGGTTGAGGCGGTCTACCGCGCGGAGATCACTTCGACACCCGATCGCACGTGGGACGCTTGGTGGCGCGCCGGAGGATGTTGTCGTCGCGCCAAGCGACATAGCTTTCGCGCGCTGCTGGGTCGGCCGCCCCAAGAGTCTCTTCGAGCGACTCTTTGCTGTCGGCCGGCTCCCATCTAATCGTGGGCTGCTTGGCGACGAAGGGCCTCGTCTCCTTCTCTAGCTTCAATAGCTGTCCGAGCGGAAAGTCCTTGCCAAGGCCGCCGGAGAGGGCCGTCCGAAAGAGTCGTTGCAACAGGATGAAGTCTTCGAGCGGAAGCATGAATTCGTCGTAGAAAGGACTGTTCAGGTTCGTTTTCAGGTAGCCCGGAAGGGTTTCGGCAACCTGCTTGCGCAAGGCCTGAAGCTCCTCGGCAGGAAAGTCGACTGCGCTTGCTGTGGACTCGTCGAGCGAGCCTTCATTCGTTCCGGCGTTTCTGAGCGAAAACGTCGTGTGAACCCAGAGGTCGACGTTGTCCAGCCGATTGCTTGAACGCTGCATCCATGCGAAATCAGCTCCCTTGGGAACGCTTCGCTCGCGGAACTGGGACGTGTGGTCTTCGGGGTACCAGTAGGACGTTGGAAGGCCGCTTCCTTTGGCCTTGTCACAGAGGCAAGCCGCCATTTCTGCAGTCGGTGATGACTCGCAAGCCTGGGCGGTCCGGAGAACCTTCGTGGACCCGGAGAGTTTCTTCTCCTCGGCCGATATGAAGGCGTTGAGTTGATTGGCAAGCGCAGGGGAGAACCGCACGTTTCCGAGCTTTTGGCGGCTCACCACCTCATCGATCTTTGCCTTCGGGCATGTGGCCTGTTCCGGGATTCTCGACACCGCCTCGGTGAGTCGAACCACCGACATCCAGCGGCTCATCTGAACTCGGTCGATGCCAAGCGTCATCATCAGCGCCGTCGGAGTGCGCTCCCATGCGCTAGGGAAGCTGAACGTGTCGATGAACCTATCGGCCTCGACAATTCGACAGCCTAGCGGCGTGTCAGCGAGCACCGGGTGAAGGTAGGTCAGCCGCCGAACAACTTTGCCGTCACCACCCGTGATCGTGGTTGCGATGACTCGCCGGTCTGACGCGTAACGCAGGGCTTGGTTCACGACGCCCGCGTCGTAGATGCCGAGTTCGGTCCACTTACCACTTTGCTGTACGCCAAGAGTCACCGAGGTCGATTTGGTACCTTCGGCCGGTTTGATGGACCAACGGATCTGGCTCACATCGAGACCGGTCGCCTTGGTGTCCTGCCCGATCAATACGCCTCGGACTCTGAAGCTTCGGGACGCGAGGTGAAAGCTCGTCGCCCGCGACTGGGCAAACGTCCTTGCAGCCGGTGCGTGGGTTTTTGCTCCCGAGCTGCCGCGGCCGTTGGCGTGTTCTCCGCTCTGGCCTCCTCCGCCACCACCACCGCCTCCGCCTCCGCCTCCGCCTCCGCCCCCGCCCCCGCCCCCGCCCCCTCCGCCGCCGCCTGCATTGGGGGCCTCCTTCGGGAACA
>JANMPV010000002.1:0-6497 GCA_031370045.1 Novosphingobium sp.
GGTCGATATCGCCGACGAACACGCGTTCTTCGACTGGCTCGCGCAGACCCGCGCCGAGGGCGAGATCGACCACTTGATCCACCTCGCCGCGCTCTACAAGGCGGGCGACTGGCCGGTCCATCATCCCGCGACCCAGTTCAACATCAACCTCAAGCTCAACGTCAACGCGCTCGAAGGCTGGGCGCGGGTGATTCCCGAGGCGAAGCTGACCTCGATCCTGTCCTACTGCATGTACCCCTCGCTGCCCCACGCGCACCCCGAGGAGGAACTCTACGGCCATGAGCCAGAGGACTATCTGTTCGCTTATGCCATGGCAAAAAAGGCGCTGCTGATCGGCCAGCGCGCCTATCGCCAGGAGTATGGCCTGACCAGCGCGAGCGTGGTGCTGCCCACGGTGTATGGCCCAGGCGACAGCTTCGCCGAAAACAGCCACGTGGTCGGCGCGCTGATCGGCAAGTTCGTGCGCGCCGCGCAATCGGGCGCGCCCGAGGTCGAAGTGTGGGGCGACGGGACGCAGGAGCGCGAGTTCCTGTATGTCGGCGATGCGGTCGATGGGATCATCGAGGTCGCGTGTCGATCGACCGAGCCGGTGCTCAACCTGGGGATGGGCGACGCGCGATCGATCGCCGATCTGACCGGGTGGATCCGCGACGCGGCGGGATTCAAGGGCGCGATCCGCTACAATCAGAACCGCTTCGTCGGGGTCAAGACGCGCAAGCTCGACGTCAGCCGGATGCGCGACCAGCTGGGCTGGAGCGCGCCGACCTCGCTGCCCGATGGGCTGGCGCAAACCGTGCGTTGGTACGAGGCCGAGCTGGCGAGCGGAGCCCCCGCGGCCGTCCATGGCTGAGTTGCGTGGGACCGAGGATTTGCGCGGGAAACGCCTGCTCGTCGTCGAGGAGGCGCTCAAGGACTTCGTCGGCCACTGGTACGAATACGTCCGCAGCGTTGCCGATCTGAACCGCAGTCAAGGCGTCGACGTAACCGTCGTTACCCACTCTGCCGCGACCCCGGCGCTGCGCGATGAATTGCATGCGCAGCCGCTGTTCGATCGCACCATCTGGGACGGCGATTATCGCCGCGGGAGCTGGCTGGCGCGCAAGCTGGGCCTGCCGCGCCACAACTGGCTGGTGTTCTCCGCGATGCGCCGATTTGTGCGCGCGCATGGCCCATTCGACTGCCTGTTCGCGCCGACCGTAGTGCTGCATCACATCTTCGGCTGGCGGCTGCTGTTCGCGCTCGAGCGCAAGCGGATCGGACGGATGGTGCTGCTGGTGCGCAACAACGTCGCTGAATACCGCCCCGGCAGCCCGGTCCCGCACTTCGGCGCATCGGCCCGGCTGTTCGGCTGGGGGTTGCGCTCGCTGACCGGGCACATCGCCGCCGGCCGGGTGGTATTCGCCACCGACAGCGCCCGGCTGGCCGAGGAATACCGCCAGCTGTGCGGGATCGCCCCGGTGGTGTTTCCCAGTCCGCGCGTCGCTACGCCGGTGGCGGCCCCGCGGCAGCATGACTCCGCCACGCCATTGCTGTTTTCGTGCCTCGGCCCGGCGCGGTTCGAGAAGGGGATCGATGTGCTCCAGGCCGCGATCGCCCGTTATCTCGCCGATCCGGCCAACCCGCCCGCGCGGTTCGCGATTCAGTGGCCGACCCCGATCGACGACGCGCACGGCCAGCCTTATTTCCCCGACGCCGAACTGGCTGCCTCGGGCAAAGTCGATTTCATCACCACACCGCTCGACAGCGCCGCCTATGACGCGCTGGTTGCAGCGACCGATTGTATGGTCCTGCCCTATCGCCGCAGCTCGTACTTCGCGCGGATTTCGGGCGTTGCGGTCGAGGCGGTGACCGGCGGAATTCCGGTGATCGCCACTGCCGACACCTGGACCAGCGAACTGGTGACAAGCGACGGTGCCGGGATCGCGGTGTCCGATGGCGATGGTGGGGCACTCGCCGGGGCGATGGCCGAGTTGGCACGCGACTATCCCCGCTTTCGCGCAATGGCGGTGGCCCGCCAGCAGCAGGCGCTGGATGCAAACTCGGGGGCAGCGTTTCTCGATCGCCTGTGGGGCCGATAGCCTAGGTTCGGGCAACCTAAATCAGGGCCGCCACGCCTTCCCCGAACCGCGCGGCATCACCTGCGGGGGCGAGCGCGCGCGAGGCCTCGCTCATGGCCCGCCAGCGATCCTCGTCTCCGTCCAGCGCGATCATCGCTGCGGCCCAGACTTCGCCATCGGTGGGGGAAAGGACGAAGCCGTTGATGCCGTGGCGGACCAGCGTGTCGTGTGATCCCACCGCTTGGCTGACCGCCACCGGCAGGTCCAGCGCCAGCGCCTCGTTGACGACCAGCCCCCACTGCTCTTCGGTGCTCGGCAGCAACAGCGCCCGCGCCGACGCCAGCCGCTCGGCGACTTGTGCCGCGCCGACGAAGCCGGTTATCTCCACCGCATCGTTCAGCCCCAGCGCGGCAATCCGGGTGCGGATTTGCTCCTCCAGCTCGCCCCCGCCGACCAGCACCAGCCGCCGCGCCCCCACGCCGACAAGCTGGCGATAACAGGCATAGGCATCGACCAAAAAGGCGATGTTCTTCTTCGCCACGAACCGCCCGACGAACACGAATGGGCGGTGGGGCAGCGCGATCGCGGGAGTTCCTCCCAGCGCGCGGACCCGCTCGATGCTTACCCCGTCGTAGCCGGTGATCACGCGCCGCCGCCGGAAACCGAGCGCGCGCATATAGGCGACCTGACGCGGCCCGCCGACCAGTGCGGCGGCAAACGGCAGGAATAGCAGCGCCTTGCCCTTTTCGCGCAACCATCGGCGGGGTAAGTCGTCACCCTTGGATTCAGTCATCAACACCACCCGCCGCCCGCGCAGCCGCAGCGCCCAAGCCAGCGCGATCACGTCGGGCTCGTTGTAGCCGATCCCCACGAACACCGTGTCGCAGTCCTTCAGCGCAGCATACTGCGCACGAAACCGCCGCCACGTGCCGATCTGTTCATAGGGCTCGCCCGAAAACAGCACTCGCTTCGCCGCGCCGCGGACTTCGCCCGAGGGCGACCATGCGTAAGCCTTGGATGCCTGCGCCACCTCCACCCCGACTACCTCGGCGCGCCCCGCGAGCGCCTGCGCGGCAGCCTCGATCCGATCGACGTGATAGGGCGCGAACTGGGCGAAGAGGATGGCGATGCGCGGGGGTCGCTGTATTACGGGTTCGGTGTCTGGCGTCATCCCTTCCCGCCATAGCCTCGCCCGCGTTCGGGGCAAGACGATCGCGCCGCCGGGCTATGCGGCCCAGGCGGAAAAGCCCGCCGGCGCAGCATAGGAAAACGCCGAGTTGCCGAAATTCGCGGTGCACGACGACGACTTTCCGTTCTCCGAACCGAACATGGGAAACACCGGGTTTGCCGCGAACGTCACCGCCGAGCCGCCTGCGCTCGTCGCCGGGTTGCCGTTCTGCCACGCCCCGTTGACCGCGAACCACACTTTGCCCGCCGCAAAGTCGATCGCGCAGCCGACTACGCTAGCATCGGCGGTGGTCGCATAGGGACTGAAATCCCAGCCGCCGTTGGCGATCAAGCCATAGCCCCCGGCATAACAGATGCTTTGGCTGGCGAAGCCGACCGAGATCCCGGAAAGCTGGCTGGCTGCGGTTCCCAGCCCGCCGAACGCCGCGGCTTCGGGTCCGCCGTGCTGGGTCCATTCGTAATAGCGCTTGCCCGAAGCCTGGCTGTGCGTCGCGCGAACGTTAAAGTAGCCGCCGACCGGAGCGGCGGTTGCAGTAAGGTCAGCGTCGCTGAGCGTGATCTCCGGTGCCTTGTCCGCCGGATTCCAACGAGGGCTTGAGGCTGGTGCCGGAGTCGGCGAAGGCGTTGGCGACGGGCTGGGCGTCGGCGCCGCCCCGTTCGTCGCGCGTCCAAACTGCGCGCCCATCCCGAACCTCACGCGTCGTTGTCCGTATCGGCGGTGTAGCGGATCCTTACCGCCACCAGCCGGGCATCGGCGGCCAGAGTATCGGCGGCATTGGTCGCGTCGCGGTAGAAGCGGAACACGACCAGGTCTTCGGGCGCGGGCGATCCGGCGATGGTGAGCGGCGCGGTGAACGCGCTTTCCATCATATCGCCCACCGCAGTGACCGCATCGGTCACCACCTGGGCGGTGCCGAACGCCGCATCGAGCGCGTCGTCGTCGGACAGGGCGAGCGCCTGGCAGCCCCACACAGCGCTGCCCCCCGCACCCGCGCTCCACACGAACTGGATGCGCACCGTCCCCTCGTTCCAGCTGCGCGGCATCGGGATTGCGATCTGCGCCGATTCCGCGGTTGCCGCGTCGAAATCGAGCGTCGCCAGCATCACTCTATTGGTGGCGCTTTCGGTCAATCCGGAGGCAGGGCCGTTGGAAACGTTGGCGATCATTGCCGCCGCGAGGACGGGGATGGTCTGCGGCCCCGCGTCGCCGACATAGGCCGCCTCGACCCAGGTCCCGCTGGCGTCGAAGCGGCGCAGGGTCAGATACTCGCCAGCCCGGCGCAGCGTGCGTGTCGCGTTCAGCTTCATGCCCGCGCCGGTCTGCGCGAAGCTGACGATGCGATCGCCCGCGCCGCTGCCGTCATGAAAGAAGGTGAATTCCTGCCCGCCCATATACCCCGGCGCGGTGTTGAGGGAAAAGTTGAACGTGCCCGCAGCTTGCGGATAGAGGTTCACCGAACGGCTGGCGATGGTGAAGGTCTGGTCGGTCGAGAAGTAGAGGTAGTCCTGGTTGCCGTTCGCCCGGAACCCCGTCGCATCGATCAACGGCATCTCAAAGCCCGCGCCGCCGTATGCGGTGAATGCACTCCTGGCGATCCCGTCCACTGTGAACGAGCAGCTCGCAGCATGGACGAGATTGCTTACGCTCAGTCCATAACTGATCGACCCGCCCACGCTTGCCGCCAGTCTGGTCTCCGAGCAATGGACCCGGACATTGACATTGTGCGGCCGCGTGCCGTCGTCGGTCAAAGGCCCTGCGACCTGCACCGCAGCATAGTTACCCTTGCGGTCGGCGGTTGCGTAAACATCGAGGTCGATGTCCTGTAGCGTGCCGTTAGACGCAAAGCCCTGCGCGATGAACACAGCCACGTCGGTCGTAAGAATGCTCCCGCGCATATAGCTGCCGAGATAGAGATACCCGCCATAGTCCTCGAATCGAGTGCCGATAAACTCGACATAGGGCGGGGGCGCGTCGGTTCTGCGCCGGGGGGTGGCGTAAGTCTCGCCAAAGGTCGGATCTGGCCCGCCGATCACGGTCGATCCGCCGCCGCCCGAATTGTAGAACCGCCCGCCGAGATAGGTGTGGCCCTTGCCGCCAAGAATCTCGGCAACCTGCGACGATTGCCCCGCCTGCAAATTGACGTGCTTTCCCCCGCCGATCCCGTTGGGGTTCCAGCACGATTGCGGCGAGTTGTAGAAGTGGCAGTTGTTGGTGAACATCTCGCGCGACGAGTTGTCGTACATGATCTCGGCGGCGAAGCTGTGCAGCGTGACGTTGTCCATGATCAGCGTGCCAAAGCCGTTGCCGGGGCCAAGGTTGGCATCGCCGATATCTTGGCAGAGGAAACCCTTGTGCAGCAGGTTGATCGCCTCGCCCGCCACTGAATTGCCAGTGTAGCCGCCGTTGCAGGTGACGTTGGCGATGCGCAGACGCCGGATGATGCCGGTTACGGTCAGGAATCCACCGCTCCAGAACCCGCCAAGACCGGCCAAGCTGGGGCAGACCTGACCGGGCAGCGTTGCTCCCCCGGTCGGCCCCTTGAGGATGATCTGCGCCCCGCCGAAATCGATGTCGAGAGCGTCGCAGGGCGGGATGCGGAGCGTGCGATTGCGATAGAACCAGGCCGCGCCGCTACCGTTGGGATCGTCGAGCACCGGCTCCCATAGGTCCATTCGCGGCAGCCGAGAGGTCACCTTGGGGATTCCGTTGGCGACCGCCAGATCGATCGCGCGCTGGACTGCGGCGCGCGAATCACCGGTGGGGCGTGCGCCGAACTCTTCCACCGCGATGGTGGAAGCGCGGACGGTGGCGAACGTCTTCGCGGCGAGGCCGCGGGCGAGGATGTCGGCCGCCATCTATTGGGCCAGCCGATAGGCGATGGTGCCGGAAAGTGGCGTCAGCTGGAGGTAGAAGACCGCCGCCAGTTCGTTTTCCTCCCACACCGGCTCGTTGACGTTGACGCTGAATTCGCCCCACGCCGCCCCTGCCAGGGTCAGCGGTAGCTTGGTCACGCCGCCATCGATCGAGCGCAGCAGCTTGACCGTGCCGGTCCAGGTTCCGCTTAACGTGATCACGATCGGCCGCGCGACCACGGGCACGAACGAGCCCACGGTGCGTGCGGTGGGCGCGGTGCCCGTCAGTGGCGCGGGCGCGGCCGACCCGGTGGGCGCCGCGGAAATCGACACCGGCAGCGGCGCAGCCTGGCTGACCAGCACGGCATCGCCCGATCCATCGGAAAAATTGAGCGCGAC
>JANMPV010000030.1:0-3961 GCA_031370045.1 Novosphingobium sp.
GATTCGATCTTGGCCTGGGCAAGCAGGAAGTCGAAATCGACCCCGGTGGTTTCAGCCGCGCGGACGATCGCCGCGCGGACTTGTGCAGACTGCTCGCCGACGCTTGCGAGAGATGGGACCTGGCTCAAGCGTTTTCCTTCCCGCGACGGTTCGCTGGAAGGGTTTTAGCAAGGGTCGTGCCAAACCGCCCAAACAGGGTTAACGGCTTGCGTTAGCCGCGCGCTCCGGCATAGCCATAGGCGGCCGTAGAGCGCGATCCGGCGCGGTACAGCGCGGGTCCGCCAGCCAGCGCATCGAGCCGCGCTGCGACGTTCGCGGCGACCAGATTGCGCACCTGGCGGTTGATTTCGTTCAGCTTTTGCGCGGTTTCGAGTAGCGCAACGCACTCCTCGTCGAGCACGGAGAGATTGTCCTAGTCGATCGCCTCGCACAGCGCGTGCTTGTCGGCGGCAGCGGCCAGAACCGCATCGAGGTCGAGTCCGGCAAGCGCCTGCCGTTCGGTTTGTAGCACGGCAATCAACTGCCGCAGCGGTCCGTGCAGGCGGCGTCTTGGGCCAAAGTCGCTCACGGGCCGGTCCTCAACAGCATCCCGGCGGCGATCATCGCGTCGGCGACGCGCGCCGGAACCATGGGATATTTGCCGCTTTCGATGGCGCGGCGGATATCGGCGACCCTATCGACATCCACCAGTATCGGACCGACATCGAGCGGCTCGCTCGATTTAACCGGTCCGACGCTGCGGGCGACGCCATTCGAAGGCTTCGTCTGGCTGGCCGCAGCGCGGATTGCCCACGGATCGACCGCGCCAACCGCGCGCGCCACTCCAACTCTGACTGGACCTGTTTCAACCGGCATGACGCCGCTCCTTGAATTGCTGTCATGGGCAAGAACGGCGCCGTTTCGGCGCGATTAAGGGCGGACGGCAAAATGTTGCCGGTGATTTTTGCCGGTTAGGGCAATTCGATGCCGACCAGCCCGGGGCGGACGACCCTGGCGCGCAACGGCTGGCCGCCCGTGGCGAGAGTGCGGACCTTGATCCAGCCCCCGACTGGTCCGGCCTCCATCGCCTCGCCCGGCTGGGAGACCGCGAACCCGTCGCCGCCGAGCAAGATCGTCACCGCATCTCCGCGCATCACCACGGGGGCCGCGGCGGGAGCGGCGGCAGCGGCTTTGAGCGGGACGTAAAGCCGCCAGCCCGCGGTCGGGCATTGAACCAGCACCGCATCCTGACGCACGCCGTACCTGCCCAACGTCAGCGGCAAGGCGCAGGCGGCAAGCCGCAAGCGGCGGTCAACCGGCAACGCCGCTCCTCCCGGTGCGCCAAGCGAGGCGCCGGTGAAGTCGGTCACCGCGCGGTCGATTGCGGCAGGATCGGTGAGCGCCTGCGCCAGCGCGGGGCTGGCGATCAGGCTCAAGAGTGGAAGCAGGCGTTTCATGGCTGGGGTCTCCGGTTTGATTGAGGGGACTGGTCGTAAGCGAGGGTCGCCTCGAGGGGCGGACCCGGTTCACGGTCGATCACCACCCTCGCCTCGGGCGCTGCACCGTGTGCCAAACGCAAGGCGTCGGCTTCGTCGCCCGAACCCGCGTGAACGTGCAGGGTCAGCCGCATCCGCGCGTCGCTCGGCTGGGCGGCGAGCCACGCGGCGAGCGTCGGCCCGCCGGGCGAAGGACGCCACACCGCGACCGGCTCTGCCATCGCGGCCATGTCCGAAGGCTCCGGCGGATCGTCCTGTGCCTGCGAGACCGCCGAAGCGGTGACCATGAACAGGATCAGCGACAGATCGGCGAGCACGGTCTGCCAGCCGCTGCCCGCGCGCGCGATCATGCCGCCTCCAGTCCGGCGGAGGCCAGCTTGGGCGAGCGCGGCAGCGTTGCCTCGATCTGGGCTGCAAGCCAGTCGGTCAACTCCTGACGGCCCGCTTCCTCGGCTTCGGCGGCGCGCTCGACCACGCGAGCGAGCGGGGCCAGAACCAGGTTGGCGAGCAGCAAACCATATAGCGTGGTAACGACGGCCATCGAAATCGCGCCGGTCATGACCCCTTTGCCGACGCCGTCGCCAGGCAACTGGCTGAGCGAGATCAGCGTTCCGACCAGTCCGAACACCGGGGCCAGCTCGGCGGCCTGTGTCAGGAACCGCACCGCCCGGTTGCTCGAGGCAAGGCGGCGATTGCGGTGGGTTTCGTGCGAGGCGAGCAATGCGCTAACCGAGCGCCGCTCGAACATCGCGTCGGTCGCCTCATCGAACTCGGCGTCGCCGAAATGGTGGGGCTCGGCGCGGAGCAAGCCGTCCTTGATGATCCCTTGAACCTGCACCGCGAGGCCGGCGCGAGCGCGATCGAGATTGAAGCCAGGCTGCCACAGATGCGCGACCGAGTGGAGCGCGGCGGTGCCGTCGCGCCAGCCACAGCGCAGCACCGCGGCCAGCGCGGTTCCCCCGAACACGATCGCCGCCGAGGGTGCGTCGGCCAAGGCCATCCAGTTCATCGCGCAAGCTCCTTTCGTTCGAACCCAAGAACGGCGGCGCGGCGGGCAATTCAGCCGACGGCAGCACTTTGCCGGAAGGCGGCAGGTCCGCGCCGTCGCACGTCGCTAAAGCGCCCCGAAACGCTGGATTTGCGCAACTGGCACGGCGCTTGCTGTGAGATGCCGACGATCCACGGAGTTTTCCGATGAGCGAGTTTGCAGGACTGTTCGGCATCCACGGCGCGGCGCTCGAGCTGCGCTCACAGCGCATGGGGCTGCTGACCTCGAACATCGCGAACGCTGCGACTCCCGGCTACAAGGCCAGGGACATCGACTTTGCGGCCGCGCTCAAGGCGCGCGAGGCGGGCATGGGTTCCGATCGGGCCGCCAGTGGCGCAACGCGCTACCGCATGCCAGCGATGCCCAGCCTGGACGGCAACACCGTCGAGATGGCGACCGAGCAGACTGCGTTTGCCGAAAACGCGGTCGGCTATTCGGCGACGCTTTCGTTCATCCGCGGCCGGGTCGATACGATCACCCGCGCACTCAAGGGCGACTGAGCGTGCCCGGCCAGATGTCTCTGTTCGACGTCGCCCAGCGCGCGATGAGTGCGCAGCTGGTGCGAATGAACGCGGCATCGTCCAACCTCGCCAACGCCGGGACCATCTCGGGCAGCGAGGCCGAAGCCTATAAGCCGATCCGCGCGGTCTTCGCCGAAAGCCTCGATCGCGAGACCGGGCTGTCCACGGTCGATGTCCGTTCGGTCGTCCGCTCGCAGGAAGCCGCGATCAAGGAACACGATCCGTCCAACCCGTTGGCCAATGCCGACGGCGACATATTCACCGCCCCGGTCGATGAGAACGCCGAGATGGTCGAGATGCTCGATGCCTCGCGCCAGTACCAGAACCTGGTCGAGGCGCTGTCCACCGCCAAGCAACTGATGCTCGAAACGATGAGGATGAAGTGATGACCATAGCTTCCGTGAACGCCGCCAACGCCCCCGCCACGGCCCCCGCCAAGGTCGGCTTCTCCGCGCTCGGGCAGGGCGATTTCCTCAAGTTGATGACCGAGCAGCTCAAGCTGCAGGATCCGTTCGCGCCGGTCGACAACAAAGAGATGCTCGCCCAGTTGGCGCAGTTTTCTTCGCTCGGCGCGATTTCGCAGGTCAACGACACACTCAAAGCGATCTCGACCAAGCTCGACGCGGTGCTGTCTGGCCAAGGGGCTTCGAGCCCCGCGACCGTCGCCAAACCAACCACCTAAAGGGATTAAACAGATGTCTTTCTACACCTCGCTCAACGGGCTCAAGAATGCCCAGGTCGATCTGGGCACCGTCGCCCACAACATCGCCAACGTTGAGACCACCGGCTTCAAGAAAAGCCGGGTCGACTTCGCCGATATCGTCGCGGGATCGGCCTACACCAATCCCAAGCTGATCCAGGGAATCGGTGCGACTGTCGAATCGATCACCCAGAACTTCTCGCTTGGGCCCACCGAG
>JANMPV010000035.1:0-7651 GCA_031370045.1 Novosphingobium sp.
ATGGTCGATCCGTGGCAGGTTCTGGAATCGCGCGCGATCGGTGCCGATGCGATCCTGATCATCGTCGCCGCGCTCGAAGATGCGGCGATGGCCGAAATCGAGGCCGCGGCGCTCGAGCATGGGATGGATGTGCTGGTCGAAGTACACGACGCGGCGGAGATGGAACGCGCGAGCCGCCTGAAATCGCACCTGATCGGGGTAAACAATCGTAATCTCAAGACTTTCGTAACCGATCTTGCGACGACTGAGCAACTCGCCCCGCTCGCCCCCAAAGGCGCGCTGCTGGTCGGCGAAAGCGGGATCGCCACGCATGATGACCTGCTCCGCCTCGAACGCAGCGGGGTGGGCTGCTTCCTCGTCGGCGAAAGCCTGATGCGCGCGGCGGATGTGGCTGGGGCAACCCGGGCCTTGCTGGAAGGCCCTGCGCGATGAGCGAACTGACCCACCTCGACGCCCACGGCAACGCGCGCATGGTCGATGTCGGCGGCAAGCCCGACACGCAGCGCAGTGCAACCGCGCGCGGCACGATCGCGATGTCGCCCGCCGCGCTCGCCGCGATCCGCGATGGCGCTGCGCCCAAGGGCGATGTTCTCGCCGCCGCGCGGATCGCGGGGATCATGGCCGCCAAGAAAACCGCTGAGCTGATCCCGCTGTGCCACCCGCTCGCGCTCGACGCGGTGACGCTCGATTTCGCCTTTGTCGAGTGCACGGTCGAAGCCACCGCCACTGTCTCGCTCTCCGGGCGCACCGGAGTGGAAATGGAAGCGATGACAGCGGTTTCAATCGCGCTCCTGACAATCTACGACATGGCCAAGGCGCTCGACAAGGCGATGGTGATCGGCCCGCTCCGGCTGATCGAAAAGCGCGGCGGCAAATCGGGCGACTGGTTCGCGCCGCAAGCATGAAGACCCCGCCGCTTTCGCTCGACGAGGCGCAACGGCGTCTCCTCGCCCTCGCCCCCGCGCTGCCGGTCGAGAACCACGCGGTCGAAGAGTGCGTCGGCTATTACCTTGCCGAGCCGCTGACCGCGCTGCGCACCCAGCCCGCTGCGCCGCTTTCCGCAATGGACGGCTATGCGGTGCGCGCGGGCGATCCGGGGCCGTGGCGGGTGATCGGCGAAAGCGCGGCGGGCCATCCGCTCAACCGCGCGCTGGGGCCTGGCGAGGCGGCGCGGGTTTCGACCGGCGCGATCGTGCCCGACGGCGGCGCGTGCGTGCTGCTCCAGGAGGATTGCGCGCGCGAGGGTGACACCCTGCACCATCTCGAAGCGTTGCCTGCAGCAGGACGCCACATTCGCCGCGCGGGGCTGGACTTCTCCGCCCACGACGTGATCCTCCCCGTCGGTACGCGGATCGGCGCGGCGCAACTGGCGCTGGCGATCGCCGCAGGGCACCAGTTTCTTCCCGTTCGCCGCCCCGTTCGACTGACGATCATCGATTGCGGCGACGAGCTGGTCGCTCCCGGCGTCCCCGACGCCGCGCACCACCTCCCCGCCAGCAATGCGCCGATGCTCGCCGCGCTGGCTGCCGGGCTGCCCGTCGAGATTCGACGGCTGGGTACTATCCCCGATCGGCTCGACGCGCTGGCTGTCGCCTTCGAAGAAGCGCGCGACGCGGATATCGTTGTGACCAGCGGCGGCGCATCGGTGGGCGATCACGATCTGATCCGCCCCGCACTCGATCACGCCGGGGCGAGCATCGATTTCTGGCGGGTGGCGATCAAGCCGGGCAAGCCGTTGCTGGTCGCGCGGCGCCCCAACGGAAATGGCGAGCAGGTGATCCTGGGCCTGCCCGGCAATCCGGCTTCGGCGTTTGTTACCGGGTTTCTGTTTATGCTCCCGCTGCTGCGCGCTGCGCTGGGGGCGGCACAGCCGCTGGCCCGACCCTTTGCAGCGCGGCTGGCCGAGCAACTGCCCCCCGGCGGCAAGCGCATGGAGTTCCTCCGCGCCCGCTGGAGCGAGGGCCAGGTCAGCCCTGAAACCGAGCAGGACAGCGGCGCGCTGCGCCCTCTGGCCAACGCCAACGCCCTGATTTGCCGTGCAATCGGCGCGCCCGCAGCAGCGGCTGGCGAGACGGTCGCGATCTACTGGCTCGAAAACGGCGGTATCGCTTGACGTCACGCTCATAGTTGCTTAATTGTTCTTCGTTCGTTCGTGATTTGGCGGACGCAGTTTAAACGAGGAGCCTGGGCGATGCTGACGCGCAAGCAGCACGAACTGATCACCTTCATCCAGAACCGGCTCGAAGCGAGCGGGATTTCGCCCTCGTTCGAGGAGATGAAGGAGGCGCTCGATCTCAAATCGAAATCGGGCGTGCACCGGCTGATCTCGGCGCTGGAGGAACGCGGCTTCATCCGCCGCCTGCCCAACCGCGCGCGCGCGCTCGAAGTCATCAAGACCCCCGAGGGGTCGGTCGCGAAAAGCGCCTCCCGCGCTGCCGCAAATGCCAATGACTCGTTCGCCCCGCTGCGCGCCTCTGCGCCGCGCGGAGCCCCGGCCAACGACGTGATCGAGCTTCCGCTCCACGGACGGATCGCTGCGGGCATGCCGATCGAGGCGCTCGAAGGGCAGACCACCCTGCCCGTCCCCGCCGCCTTGCTCGGCGCGGGCGAACACTATGCGCTTGAGGTATCGGGCGATTCGATGATCGAGGCGGGAATCCTCGACGGCGATTACGCGCTGGTCCGCCGCACCAACACCGCGCGCGACGGCGAGATCGTGGTCGCGCTGATCCGCGGCGAGGAAGCCACGCTCAAGTACCTGCACCGCGACCACGGCATGATCCGTCTCGATCCGGCCAACGGGGCTTACGACCCGCAGATCTACAAGCCGGGCGAAGTCGAAGTGCAGGGCAAGCTAGCGGGGCTGCTGCGGCGCTATCACTGAGTCGGGCTGTTGGTAGGAACCAGTATGTCAGCCCCGCTTGTGCTGGGCTTGTCGAAGTACCGTTCTTGCGTTTGAGGTTGCGCGCTGCGGCGCAAAAAAAATCGACCCTTCGACAGGCTCAGGTCGAGCGGGTGTTGGTTGGGGACGGAATGGTTTGCTTTAGCTTGGGCCGCGTCATCGGGACGTACGGTCGCCACCATCCTTGCGCACCTTGAGTCTCCGCCACCGTCGTCACCCGGCCCGAGCGCAGGTCCAGCGCCAGCCCGCCGCTGCGCGACAACTTGTCCCGGTCGGCCTTCAATTGGCGGGGGTGGCAACTGCGCGGTAGCCAGCGGTCGCTGATCACCACGTCGGCGCGCTCGCAGGCTGCGGCCAGCGCGCGTTCATCGACCCGGTCGCGCCCGCGACCGAGCAGCAGCACCGTCTGGCGCCCATAGCGATCGAGCGTCATCACGCAGAAATCGGGGTTGCACTGCGCGCCCGGCCACCGATCCAGCGCAACCGGGATGCCCGCCAGCCCGGACAGCTCGCGCAAGTTGTCCGCGGCATAGTCGCTCCGGCTCTCGCGCAGGACCAGCAGCTCGCCGCCTTCGCCGACGATTGCGACGTGGCGTCCGTCACCCGAGACCAGCACATCGGGGGTGTGGAGCCGGGCGAGGAGTATGCAGCCGACCACCACGGGCAGCAGCCCCCACAGCCGCATCCGCCCGCTCCATAGCGCCAGCCACAGCCCGCCCGTGACGAACAGCGCGAAAGTCCCCCGCTCCATCCCCGGGAGCAGTGCGACCGAACCGGGCTGTGCGGCGGTCCAGTGCGCCAGACCAAGCAACAGTTTGAGGCTTTTGCCCGCCGCCCACCACGCCGGTGCGCCCAGCCCGGCGATATCGAGGACCAGCGCCAGCGCGATCAGCGGCATCGAGACGAAGGTCGTCAGCGGGATCGCGATTACGTTGGCCAGCGCGCCATAAACCCCGGCGCGGTGAAAGTGGAACAGACCGATCGGCATCAGCGCCAGTTCGATCACCACTCCGGTCACGAGTAGCATCGCCAGCAGCCGCAGCCCGCGCACCGGCCACACCTCTTCGCGCGGCGTCAGGAACGCCCGCACCGGCGCGGCGGAATGCAGCGCAACGATTGCGATCACCGAGGCGAAGCTCATCTGAAAGCCCGGACCGACCACCGCCTCGGGCCAGAACAGCATGACCACGAACGCCGCGACCGCGATCATCCGCATACTCAACGGATCCCGGCCCAGCGCCAACGCGATCAGCACCAGGACAGCGCCGATACACGAGCGGATCGTCGGCACTTCGGCCCCGGTCAGCAGGGTATAGGCAACCCCGGCCAGCGCGCCGGTCGCCGCCGCCGCCAGTGGCAGTCGGACGCGGAGCGCCAGCCACGGCCACAGCGCGAGCAGCCGGATCGCCAGAATATAAGCCGCGCCGACCACCGCGCTGACGTGGAGTCCGCTGATCGACAGCAGGTGGGTCAGCCCCGCATCGCGCATCGCATCCTCGTCGGCGGTAGCGATGGCCCCGCGGTCACCGCTCGCAAATGCCGCAGCGATCGCTCCGGGGGTCCCGCCGAGACGGTCGCGGACATGGCGCGAAAGGCTGCGCTGGACGCGTCCGAGCCAGCTTCCGCTTTGCACTGGAACCACGATCTGCGGTTTGCCAAGAACACTCCCGGTGGCCGACAACCCCATGAACCAGGCCGCACGGGCAAAGTCGTAAGCTCCGGGCAGCATCGGCGAGGCCGGGGGCATCAGCCGCGCCTTGAGCCGCACGACGGCGCCTTCGGCCAGCCCCGGATCGTCGTCCTTGCCCGCCAAGTTGACCCGCACCCGCACCGTCTCTCGCCCCGGCAACCCACGCGCGATCATGGTCAGCCGCACGCGGTCTTCGGCGCCGCGTTCCTCGCGGGCGACGATCCGGCCGGTCAGGGTGACCACCGCCGGGCGATCGATTGGCACCGCGCCCGCCAGCGTCGATTTGGTCCAGACCGTAACCAGCCCCGCCGCAACCATCAGCGCCACCCCGATCAGGGCGGCGCGGACATAGGGATGCCGTCCGTCGCCGCGCAGACCCGCCAGCGCGCCAAGCACCACCGCGCCACACCCCGCCAGCACCGCCAGCCAGCGCGGCGCATCGGGCAGCACGAACCACGCCGCAATGCCCCCTGCAAAGGCCACCGCCAGCCAGGTGCCGCGCTCGAACGGCCGCGCTTCGAGGAACCCCTCGATCCGCCCGCCCGCGCTGGACAAGCCGGGACCGACGCGCCAAGGCCGCGGCTGCCCGTCCGCCGGCGGAAGGGGCGCAGAAATATCAGCGCTGGCGGCAGTCGAAGCCATAGCCCGCGCATCAGAAAGGAAGCGAAACCCCATGGCAAGCAGCGTGTCTCGGGAAGGCGCGGAGCCGGGCTTGGTGGTCACCCGGTTCGCGCCGTCGCCGACCGGCTTTCTCCACATCGGCGGCGCGCGCACCGCGCTGTTCAACTGGCTGTTCGCGCGCCATCACGGCGGCAAGTACCTGCTGCGGATCGAGGACACCGATCGCGCCCGATCGACCGAGCCAGCGATCGCCGCGATCCTCGACGGGCTGGCGTGGCTGGGGCTCGAAGGCGACGAGCCGCCGGTGTTCCAGTTCGCCCGCAGCGCCCGCCACGCTGAAGTTGCCGCGCAACTGCTCGCCGCGGGCCACGCCTATCGCTGCTATCTTACGCCTGAGGAACTCGCCGAGCGCCGTGCGCTCGCCCAGACCGAACGCCGCCCCTTCCGCATCGCCAGCGAATGGCGGGAACGCTCGCCGACCGAGGCTCCCGCCGGGCTGCCATCGGTGGTGCGGATCAAGTCGCCGCGTGAGGGCGAAACAGTGATCGAAGACCGTGTCCAGGGCCGGGTCACGGTCGCCAACGCCGAACTCGACGATTTCGTGCTGCTGCGCTCGGACGGCACCCCCACCTACATGCTCGCGGTGGTGGTCGACGATCATGACATGGGGGTGACCCACGTGATCCGCGGCGACGATCACCTCAACAACGCCTTCCGCCAAATCGTGATCCTCGATGGAATGAACTGGAAGCACCCGGTTTATGCCCACGTCCCGCTGATCCACGGCACCGACGGAGCCAAGCTGTCCAAACGCCACGGCGCGCTGGGGGTCGATGCCTATCGCGACGAGATGGGGCTGCTGCCTGAAACCGTGCTCAACTATCTCCTGAGGCTCGGCTGGGGCCACGGCGACCGCGAGGTCATCACCCGCGACGAGGCGATCGCCTTGTTCGACCTCGACGGGGTGGGCAAAAGCCCGTCGCGGTTCGACACCAAGAAGCTGCTCAATCTCAATGGGCATTATATCCGCGAGGCCGATCCGGCGCGGCTGGCCGATCTGGTGGCGCCGCGACTGGTTGCGATGGGCTTGAAATGCGATCGTGCCAAGCTGGTTGCAGCCATGCCCGAGCTGCAACCCCGCGCGAAGGACCTGGACGAACTGGCGCGCGGCGCGGCGTTTCTGTTCGCCACGCGCCCGCTGGCGATGGACCCCAAGGCTGCGGCTTTGCTGACCGGCGATGCCCTGACCTTGCTCGGCGATCTCGACGTGCTTCTGGCTGCGACAAATGACTGGACAACTGCGGCCCTCGAAGCCAATCTCAAAGCCGAGGCGGAACAGCGCGGCCTGGGTCTGGGTAAGCTCGCGCAGCCACTCCGTGCGGCGCTGACGGGGCAGACGACTTCGCCTGGTATTTTCGACGTGCTGGCCTTGCTCGGCCGCGACGAGTCGCTCGCGCGCATTCGCGACCGGCTGGTGGAGGGCATGGCAGCGACCACCTAAAAGGAGTCACAGCGGTGAGCGACAAACAGGCAACCCTGAACGCAGGCGGCAAGGACGTTTCGATGGAGGTGCGCAGCGGCACCCTGGGTCCCGACGTCATCGACATCCGCAAGATGTATGGCCAGACCGGGATGTTCACATACGATCCCGGCTTTACCTCCACCGCCAGCTGCGACAGCGCGATCACCTATATCGACGGCGACGAGGGCGTGCTGCTCCACGGCGGCTATCCAATCGGTCAGCTCGCCGAGCAATCGAGCTTCATGGAAGTGAGCTATCTGCTGCTCAACGGTGCGCTGCCGTCAAGCGGCGAGCTTGATACCTTCACCCGTACGATCACCCGCCACACGATGCTCCACGAACAGCTCATGCAATTCTACCGGGGCTTTCGCCGCGATGCGCACCCGATGGCGATCATGTGCGGCGTGGTCGGCGCGCTGAGCGCGTTCTATCACGATTCGACCGACATCTCGGATCCCATGCACCGCAAAATCAGCAGCCACCGCCTCGTCGCCAAGATGCCGACGATCGCCGCGGCGGCGTACAAGTATTCGATCGGCCAGCCGTTCGTCTATCCCGACAACTCGCTGTCCTATACCGGCAACTTCCTGCGCATGACTTTCGGGGTGCCGGCCGAGAAGTATGAGGTGAACCCGGTGGTCGAAAAGGCGCTCGACCGGATTTTCATCCTCCACGCCGATCACGAACAGAACGCCTCGACCTCGACCGTGCGGCTTGCCGGATCGTCGGGGGCCAATCCGTTTGCGTGCATGGCTGCGGGGATCGCGTGTCTGTGGGGCCCGGCGCACGGCGGGGCCAACGAGGCCGCGCTCAACATGCTCCACGAGATCGGGACGCCCGACCGCATCCCCCACTATATCGAGCGGGCGAAGGACAAGAACGATCCGTTCCGCCTGATGGGCTTCGGCCACCGCGT
>JANMPV010000038.1:0-2272 GCA_031370045.1 Novosphingobium sp.
CCCGGCGGTAAGCCGGATCGCAGACAAGTTGCAAAGGGTCGCGCGTAATACGCGGTGAAGCATGCCTTTGGATGGGAGCTGCACAATGCAAACGACGACGACGTCGCGGAGCCGCTATGAGCTGGTCTCGCAGGAAGACCGCTGCGCGCCGCGCACGCGGATCGCTATCCCCGCCGCGCTTCGGCCATCGGGGGCCCGGTCGTTCCAAACTCAAGTGCTCGATCTGTCGCTTGGCGGATTTTCGGCGCAGTGTGTCAATCGGATGCACACCGGCTCGCTCGCATGGCTGACGCTGCCGGGGCTGCAATCGCTCCAGGCCGAAGTCGTGTGGTGGCAGGACAACATTGTTGGCTGTGCGTTTCAGAACCTGCTGAGCCCGATCGTCCACGACAATATTCTCGCACGGTTCCGCGGCGATGGGGTGTTCCGGAATTGTTGAAGGTCATTCACGAGTAAGCGTCACCATGCTGACCTCGATCCCGCCGCCGCGAAAGCCGCCCTCGCAATACATCAGGTAATAGCGCCACAAACTCACGAAATGGGCGTCGAAGCCCGCGGGTAGCTCGCCGGCTTCGACCGCCGCGTCGAAGTTTTCGCGCCACAGCGTTAGCGTCTCGGCATAGTCGAGCCCAAAATCGAGCTGATCCGCCCACGCCAATCCACGCTCGGCGGCAAGGCGGCGGAATTCGCTTTCGCGGATCAGCATCCCGCCGGGGAAGATATAGGTCTGGATGAAATCGGCGCTGGCTGCATAGGCATCGAACAGTTCGTCGCGGATCGAGATGTACTGGATCACCGCGCGCCCGCCGGGGGCGAGGCACCGGTCGAGGCAATCGAAGAACGACGGCCAGTATTCTCGGCCAACCGCCTCGACCATCTCGATGCTGACGATCGCATCGTACGACCCGGCGACGGCGCGATAATCCTGGCGGCGAAAATCGACCCCCGGGGTGTCTTCGGAGAACCTGGCGCGGGCGAAGCCGAGCTGCTCGTCCGACAAGCTGATCGCGTCGACCGACGCAGCGAAATGGCTGGCGAGGTGCGCGGCGAGCGTGCCCCAGCCGCAGCCGATCTCAAGGATGCGGCGTGCTTCGAGACCATCGAGCCGCCGGACGATCTCGCCGCACTTGTTCGACTGGCCGCGATCGAGCGGTGCGAAGAACTGGCTGAGCGGCGACGGGCCACCCTGCGCTGCCGCGCCGAACAGCCCGCTCGAATAGATCATCGTCGCGCCTAGCCAGGCCTGGTAGAAATCGTTGCCGAGGTCATAGTGCGCGGCGATGTTCTTTTGCGCGCCCTCGATCGTGTTGCGCTGGAGCAGATGGAGCCGCCGCAGCAGCCAGCGCCACGGGCCTTTGGCGCGCGCCACCCCGCCCAGCGAGTTTGCGTTGCGCATGAACAGCGCGAAGATCTGGACCGGATCGGGGCTGTCCCACTCACCCGCCTCCCACGCCTGATACCACCCGGCCGAGCCGCCCGTGACAAGGCGCAAAAGCGCGTTCCAGTGGTGCAGCTCGATCTCGGCGTCCGGCCCGGGGGCGCGTGCACCCAACATTCGCCGGGTGCCATCGGGCAGCGTGGCGAGCAGCGATCCGGCCTCCAGCCCACGGTCGATCCGGTCGAGCACCCGCCCGAACCCGCCCGCCGCCAGCCGAGCGAACAGCCCGGTTCCGCCGCGCCCGCGCTGGCCCGCGGCGCTGAGGTGGCTTCCCCGGATCGGCGCGTGCGCGTTCATCGCCGCGCTTATGCTGCGCTCGCCCGGCTCCGGCAATGCTCTATGCGCCCGACTTCAACCGGCCATAAGCAGCAAGCGCCCGCTCGCGCGCCTCGCGGTGGCCGATGATCGGCGCGGGATAGCTGGGAGGGCGGAACACCGGATCGTGGATGTCGGCGTCCGACAGCCCGGCCAGTTCCGGTACCCATTCGCGGATATAGCCCGCCGCGTCGAACTTGGGCGACTGGACCAGCGGCGCCATGATCCGGCTGAACAGGCTGGCGTCCACCCCGCTGCCCGCCACCCACTGCCAGTTGACCGCGTTGCTGGCATAGTCGGCATCGACCAGCGTATCCCAGAACCACCGCTCGCCGTGACGCCAGTCGATCAGCAGATGTTTGATCAGGAACGACGCGGCGATCATCCGCACCCGGTTGTGCATCCACCCGGTGGCCCACAACTGGCGCATGCCTGCATCGACAATCGAATAGCCGGTGCGGCCTTGCTGCCACGCCGCCAGATCGCCTGCCGCTTCGCCCTTCGGATCGCGCCACGCCA
>JANMPV010000051.1:0-6139 GCA_031370045.1 Novosphingobium sp.
CCGCTGGGGCTCAAGCGCACGCTCGACGCGGGCGAGGTCAAGCAGACCTTCAGCCACGGCCGCACCAACAAGGTGGTGGTCGAGGTCAAGCGGCGCAAGATTCTGGGCAAGCCCGGCGAAGCCCCAGTCGCGCCCGAACCGGTTGCTCCGCCGCCACCGCCCGTCGCTGTGGCACCCGCGCCTGCGCCCGCCCCACGCCCGACCGCGTCGGCCGAGAGCCGTCAGGAAATGCAGACCCGTCTGCTGCGCGAGGCCGAGGAAGCGCGGCTTAAGTCCACCGAAGAGATCTACCGCCGTGAGCAGGAAGCACGCCTGCGCGCGCTCGACGAAGGGAAGCGTCGCGCCGAAAGTCCGGTCGAGCCTGCCGCGACTCCGCCCCAGCCGACCATCACCGATACCGCCACGCCGGTTGCCAGCGAAGCGCCCGCCGCCGAGCCAGTCGCCGCCGAGCAATCGGACGCGGGTGGCGAACCAGGCGAGGCTACCGAAGCCTCTACCGAGACCAACGGCAACGCCTCACCCGCGCCGCGCCGGTTCACGCCCGTAGCCGCGGTCAAGCGTCCCGAAGCGCCCAAGAAGGTTGCTCACCCGCGCGACAAGAGCGGCGGCGAAATCCGGCGCCAGGCGGGCAAGCTCACCGTCACCCGCGCGCTCAACGAAGACGAGGGCGCCCGCGCCCGTTCGCTCGCCGCGCTCAAGCGGGCGCGCGAAAAGGAAAAGCGTGCGCACTTCGCGGGCAAATCGCAACCGCGCGAAAAGCAGAGCCGCGATGTGGTGGTGCCCGAAAGCATTACCGTCCAGGAACTTGCCAACCGCATGGCGGAAAAGGGCAACGACCTGATCAAGGCGCTGTTCAAGATGGGCGTGCCCGTCGCGATGACCGATGTCATCGATCAGGATACCGCCGAGCTGCTGGTTGAAGAATTCGGCCACACCATCCAGCGCGTGTCGGAGAGCGATGTCGATATCGACACCTCGGACGATGTCGATGCCGCCGAAACGCTTCAGTCGCGGCCCCCGGTGGTCACGATCATGGGCCATGTCGATCACGGCAAGACCAGCGTGCTCGATGCGCTGCGCGGGACCGACGTGGTTCGCGGCGAAGCCGGCGGGATCACCCAGCACATCGGCGCCTACCAGATCAAGACCAAGGGCGGCGAGACGATCACCTTCCTTGATACCCCGGGCCACGAAGCGTTCACCGAGATGCGCCAGCGCGGCGCAAACGTGACCGATATCGTCGTGCTGGTGGTCGCCGCCGATGACGGGATCATGCCGCAGACGATCGAGGCGATCCGCCACACCCAGGCCGCGGGCGTGCCGATGATCGTGGCGATCAACAAGATGGATAAGCCCGAGGCCAATTCCCAGAAAGTCCGCGAGCGGCTGCTCGAACACGAAGTGGTGGTCGAAGCGATGTCGGGCGATGTCCAGGACGTCGAAATTTCCGCCAAGACCGGTGCGGGGCTCGACGATCTGATCGAGAAGATCCTGCTCCAGGCCGAACTGCTTGAACTCAGCGCCAACCCCGATCGCGCCGCCGAGGCGACCGTGATCGAGGCCAGGCTCGACAAGGGCAAGGGTCCGCTGGCGACCGTTCTGGTTACCCGCGGCACGCTTAAAACGGGCGATGTGCTGGTGGTTGGTACGCAGTCGGGCCGGGTCCGCGCGATGATCGACGACAAGGGCCGCCAGATCAAGCTGGCAACGCCCTCGATGCCAGTCGAAGTGCTCGGCATCGGCGGGGTGCCGCTGGCCGGCGACCAGCTCAGCGTGGTTGAAAACGAACAGCGCGCGCGCGAAGTCGCATCGTATCGCCAGGAAAAGGCGACCGATTTGCGCACCACCAGCGCGCCCGCGAGCCTCGAGAACATGTTCTCGGCGCTGGCCGACAAGGCCAACCTCATCGAGTACCCGGTGGTCATCCGGGCCGACGTGCAAGGCTCGACCGAAGCGATCGTCACCGCGCTCCACAAGATCTCGAACGACGAGATCAAGGTGCGCGTGCTCAATTCGGGGGTCGGCGCGATCACCGAAAGCGACGTCACCCTGGCGCATGCTTCGGGCGCGCCGATCGTCGGGTTCAACGTGCGTCCCAACGCCAAGGCGCGCGAGATGATCGAGCGCCACAAGGTGCGGATGAAGTACTTCGACGTGATCTATCACCTGACCGACGACATCCGCCAGGAAATGGCCGGCCAGTGGGGACCGGAACGGATCGAAACCGTCGTCGGCCGCGCCGAAGTCAAGGAAGTGTTCACCTCGGGCAAGCGCGACAAGGCGGCCGGGCTGCTGGTGGTCGAAGGGTTCATCCGCAAGGGCATCGACGCGCGCCTCACCCGCGCCGACGTCATTGTCAGCCAGACCACGATCGCCTCGCTGCGGCGCTTCAAGGACGACGTTGCCGAGGTGCGCGGCGGGGTCGAATGCGGCGTGGTCCTGGCCGACACCAACGACGTCAAGCCCGGCGATATGCTCGAAGTGTTCGAAGTCGAGATGCGCGATCGGGTGCTATAATCGTCTCCCCTCCCGCCTCAGGGAGGGGAAAGGAGTCAGATGCCCCGTTACGTCGCTTTTTTCGGCAGCATCAACGTCGGCGGGAACCGGCTGACGATGGCCGACTTGCGCGCGGCGTTCGAGGCGGAGGACTTTGCCAATGTCGAGACCGTGGTCGCCAGCGGCAATGTGCTGTTCGACTTTCCCGAGCGGCCCACGCCGGGCCTCGAGGAAAAGCTCGGCCTGATGATGCGCCACAAGTTCGGCATGGACAGCGCTGTGTGCGTGCGCGACCGGGCGGAACTTGCTGCGGCAATTTACGACAACGCGTTCCACGGGACGGGCGAGGACAATCAGGTCCACACCCATTTTCTCGAACGCGCCGCCGATGCCGATCAATTCGCGGTTCTTGTCGGAGACCATGCCGGGCGCGGGCCCGAGAAACTGGCGCTGGGCGATCGCGCGCTCTACATCGATTTCGTGGATAGCGTCGCCGATAGTCGCCTGACGGGCAAGTTCCTTGAACGCCGCCTCGGCTGCAAGGGCACCGCGCGCAACATGCGCTCGCTCAAGCGGATCCTCGCCAAGATGGACGAAAGCAAAGATTGATGGCCCGCCCCCCCGCCACTCCTGAAATGCGCAGCGTGCGCTTGCTCAAGGTGGGCGAGCAGGTGCGGCATGTCCTGTCCGAGCTATTGCTGCGCCAGGAAGTCCACGACGCCGTACTCACCGCACATTCGGTCAGTGTCACCGAAGTGCGGATGAGCCCCGACTTGCGCCACGCCACGGTTTTCGTGAAACCGCTGCTGGGCAAGGACGAGGACGTGGTGCTGAAAGCCCTGCGCACCAATATCGCGTTCTTCCAGCGCGAACTCGCCGGTCGACTCAAGCTGCGCTACGCGGCCAAGCTCAAGTTCCTCGGCGACGAAAGTTTTGACGAGGCCGCTCGGATCGAGGCTCTGCTGCGCAATCCAAAGGTCGCGCGCGATCTGGGTGCGGAAGACCTCGGCTAACCAGTGGCCAAGCTCTATTTTTACTACGCCAGCATGAACGCGGGCAAATCGACCACGCTGCTCCAGGCCGATTTCAACTACCGCGAGCGCGGAATGGCGACGATGCTGTGGACTGCGGCGCTCGACGATCGCGGCACGGGTGCAGGGCATTCGCGGGCCATCGCAAGCCGGATCGGGCTGGCCAACGACGCGTATCGCTTCGATGCCGAGACCGATCTGTGGGAACGGGTCGGCGCCGCACAGCGGGTCGAGCCGCTCGCATGCGTGCTGCTCGACGAGGCGCAGTTCCTGACCCATTCGCAGGTCTGGCAGCTCGCCCGGCTGGCTGACGAGGCAGGAATCCCAGTGCTGTGCTATGGTTTGCGCACCGACTTCAAGGGCGAGTTGTTTCCCGGCTCGGCCACGCTGCTCGGCATCGCCGATGCACTGGTCGAACTCAAGGCGGTTTGCCACTGCGGACGCAAGGCGACGATGAACCTGCGGGTCGATGCCCAGGGCGGCGCGGTCCACGAGGGCGCTCAGACCGAAATCGGCGGCAACGATCGCTATGTCGCGATGTGCCGAAAGCACTTTTCGCAGGAGCTGAGCCGCAACCCCTTGCGCCACTCGGTGCGATGATATGACCGAACCCACCCGTCCGGCGCGGCCAATCGTCCACATTGGCTTTCACAAGACCGCGACGACGTGGTTTCAGAACCAGGTCTGGCCCGCCGCGACCAGCCACGTCAACCTCGCCCGGTCGGTCACCGAGCGCGCCTTGCTGTCGCCGCCGGGAATGCACTTCGATCCAGTTGCGGCAAGGGCCGTGCTTGAGCTGGGCGAGCGGACGCTGCCGGTGCTGCTGAGCGATGAGAGCCTGTCGGGCTATCCCCACAACGGCGGAATGCATGGGCTGATCGGCCCTGAGATGGCGCGGCGCATCCATGCGGCCTTGCCCGATGCCCAGATCGTCATTTTTGTGCGAAACCAGCAAGAGATGGTCCGGGCGACTTACGCCCAGTACGTGTCCGGCGGGGGGACGTGGTCGGTGCGGCGCTATCTGGGCGGCAAGGCCGGGCGTCATGGCGCGCTGACCCGGTCGTTCAAGGCACCCGCGTTCGAGTGGGAGCTGTTCGCGTTCGACCGGCTGATTGCGGAGTACGACAGGCTGTTCGGCGCCGCCAGCGTCCACGTCTATCCCTACGAATGGCTGCGCGAACCCGAGGCATTGCTGCTCCGGTTGCGCCGCGATCTGGGGATTGCGTTGCCTGAGGGGCTGGAATCCAGCCCCCGCGCCAACCGCTCCTTGGGGCGCGGGGCGTTGCTGGCGTTGCGTTTCGCCAACTTGTTCACGCGCCAGTCGGTGGTCAACAAGACCACGCTGGTCGATTTGCCCGGCGGGCAGGGTCTGCGCCACGCCGCCAAATGGCTACTCGGGTTTCTGCCCTCACGCCCGCTGCGCCTGCCCGCCGATATCGAGGCGCACATCGCTGCATTCTATGGCGAATCGAACGTGCGGCTGGCACAAGCGCGCAGGCTTCCGCTGGCGACGCTTGGCTACCCCATGACAGATGTGCAAGAGGCGGATCGCGGGGACGCCCTCGCGAAGGACGCCGCTTGAACGAGACCATCTACAACGCTGCGGCGCTGATCGTGCCGCTGATCGTTGCCATCGTTTTCCATGAAGTCGCCCACGGCTATGTCGCCAGCCTGCTCGGCGATCCGACCGCCAAGGAGCGGCGGCGGTTGAGCCTCAACCCGCTGCGCCATGTCGATCCGGTGGGGACGGTGATCCTTCCCGGGCTGCTGGCGCTGGTCAAGGCGCCGGTGTTCGGCTGGGCCAAGCCGGTGCCGGTGATCAAGGAACGACTACGCAATCCGCGGTTCGGGATGATGGCGGTGGCGGCGGCGGGGCCGTTGAGCAATCTGGTGCTGGCGGCGATCGGCGCGGTGCTGCTGGGGCTGCTGGTGCGCGGCGTCGGCGATGCCCAGCCGGTCGAGCCGCTGCGGTTCATCGCGCTCAACCTGAGCAATTTCCTGTCGATCAACATCTTCCTGGCGCTGTTCAACCTGCTGCCGATCCCGCCGTTCGATGGCTCGCACATCGTTGAGGGCCTGCTCCCGCCGCGCGCCGCCGAAGTCTATGACCGGTTGCGCCCGTTCGGGTTTCCGCTGGTGTTCATCCTGCTGATCGGGCTGCCGTACCTGATCCCCGGGTTCGATCTGGTCAGCCGGATCGTGCTGCCCCCGGTCCAGTGGCTGGGCAATCACTACTACGCGCTGGCCGAGGCGGTCGCCGGACGGTGAGTGAACCCAACGGCTGGCTGATCCTCGACAAGCCGGTCGGGCTCGGCTCGACCCAGGCAGTCGGCGCGGTCAAGCGCAACTTGCGCGAGGCGGGATACGGCAAGGTCAAGACCGGCCATGGCGGCACGCTCGATCCGTTGGCCAGCGGCGTGTTGCCGATTGCGCTGGGCGAGGCGACCAAGCTCGCTGGGCGGATGCTCGAGAGCGACAAGGTCTACGAGTTCACGGTCGCGTTCGGGGCGGAGACCGATACGCTCGATCTCGAGGGAAAGGTCGTGGCGCAGAGTGCGGTTCGGCCCTCGCAAGCGGAGATCGAGGCGGTATTGCCGCGGTTTACCGGGTCT
>JANMPV010000063.1:0-2059 GCA_031370045.1 Novosphingobium sp.
CATCGCCGATCGCGCGGACCGGCTTGCCGAGATCGCTTCTGCCGATCGCCCCTCCATCGCCGCCGCGAACGCGAGGAACTGATAATTGTGGACGAGGTACATCGGGTAATAGTCGGGCGGGGCGGTTTTCTTCAGATAGGCCAGGTCGGCGGCCGCACCGAGACGATTGGCCTGCGCGGCTTCCTCATACCGGCCAACGCGCTGCATGATGTGCGAGGGCATATGCACGAGGTGGCCGGCGCCGGGCATCATCTGTTTGAGCGCCTCGGCTGAAGCTAGTGCTACCTCGGGGTTCTTCGAGGCCTCTACGGCGTGGATCAGGTAGTGGTTCGCGCCGGGATGGTGCGGATCGACAACCAGCACTTTTTGCAGCGTTGCGACGATTTCGGGCGTTCCGGGTCCGGGCGAGCCGTCGGCATTCCACAGTTTCCAGGGATTGGTGTTCATCAGCGCTTCGGCGAACAGGGTCTGGACGTCGTTGTCGTTTGGAAAGCGCTTCGCGACCGCGCGCATGGCCTCGACATATGCCGCCATGCGGGGGGCGCTGTTCGCGGGATCCAGCGGTTTGGGCCCGGCAAAACGGGCAGCCAGCGCGGATATGAGCGCCCGCTCGACCGGCGTGGATTTTGCGCCCTTCGCGCGTGCCTTGGCCAGCGCATCCCAGCCCACCTGCGCGCGAGCTTCCGCCATCATGGGCATGTTGTAATTGGGGCCCAGGGCCAGAGCGACACCCCAGTAACACAAGGCACAGCGCGGATCGATTTGGGCAGCCCGCGCGAAAGACCGGGTAGCCTCGTCGTGATTGAACGCCCAGATGAACCGCATGCCCTGATCGAAGTAGCGCTGGGCCTCGCGAGACGACGTCGAGACCGATCGGTGGAAATCTCCGAGCCCGTCAAACAGTTGCGCCCCGCGAGCCCAGTCGGCAAGTGTCAGCAGTGGAGCGGGTTGGGCATGGTCATGGGCGTCTTGGGCGATGCTCTGGCCTGACACCAGGGCCAGCGCGAAAGCGAGCGCCGGGCTGCATTTTCTCAGCAATGACATAGCGGCACTCCCAAAGCGACGTGGTTTCCAGAAACGCGATTGATACAACGCAAGTCCCGGCGTCGCAAAGGGCGACTTCCATCGATTGGGCGCCTAGCCGGTGGCAAGCCAAGCCCTCACCGCCAGCCCCAGCGCCACACAGGCCACCATCAGCGCCACAAAGAACACCGGGGTCCACGGCATCCAGCCGACCGCGTCGAGATTGCTGCGGCGGGCGCGGCGGCGGTCGCCCCACCAGGCCAGCGCGGCGATCAGCGTCGCGGCGATCCCGATCGCGCGCAAGGTGGCAAAGTCCGACAGCATCGCAGCTCGCTAGCAGCGGGCGGGCGCGGCGCAAGATGGCTTGGCGGTGCTTGCCCGCAAAGCCAAGCGCGCTAGGAGCGGTCGCGATGACTGCTCCGACGCCCCGACCCATCCTTGCGATCGCGCTGCGGCTGACCGCCGCCGCGCTGATCGCGGTGATGCTGGCGCTGGTCAAACTGGCGGGCGAGGCCGGGGTGGCGTTGCCCGAAATCCTGTTCTGGCGGCAGTGCCTGACGATCCCGTTGCTGCTGGGGTGGATGCACCACACCGGCAACACCGGTCTGCTCCGCACCCGGCGACTGTGGGTCCACGCAAGGCGGGCAATGCTGGGGCTCACCAGCATGAGCCTGTTCCTGGGCGCGGCGCTGTTCATGCCGCTCGCCGAACTGACCACGATCACCTTCGCCGGGCCACTGTTCGCGGTGGCACTGTCGGCACTGCTGCTCAAGGAGACGGTCGGGCCGTGGCGCTGGGGCGCGGTGGCGCTTGGGTTCGCCGGGGTGGCGATCGTCGCCCAGCCATCGGGCGAGACACTACCCGCGCTCGGCGTGGCGATGGGCAGTCTTGCGGCCATGCTCAACGGGCTGATCTCGGTCCAGGTCCGCGATCTGGGGCGCACCGAACACCCGCTGACCTCGGTATTTATGTTCTCTGCGTTCTCGATGATTCCGCTCGCGCTGCTGCTGCCGTTATACGTCGGCGTCCATTCGGC
>JANMPV010000074.1:0-3160 GCA_031370045.1 Novosphingobium sp.
CGACCCGGCTATTTGCAACATCCGCGCTGCTTACGGTGCTGGATTCGCCGTTTTCGGCGAATGCGGTTCCGCGCGGACTGTCCGCGCGCGCGCTGGCCCCGCCCGAACCGCTGATCGAGCCGATTCCGGTGCCGTTCCTGCCGGGCATGGACGAAGTGGAGGTCGACGGCGCGAGCCTGTTGCTCGCGGGCGGCGTCACCAACCGGGTAGTCGATGCGATAAGCAAGCCGGGCGACAAATGGAGCCTGGCGCTGACCCAGCCCGCTGGGGTTTCCGGAGCGCTCAGCCGGATCGCGATCACCGGGTTCCGGCTGACCACGACCACACACGCACTGGGCAACAGCAAGGCCTCGGCGGCATTCCTCGATGTCGCCAGCAACAAGATGGTGGCAGACAGAGCCGCCCCGGCGAACAGCATCTTCGCGCATTTCATGATCCGCACGCCGACCGGACCGCCGATCGCCGCAGCGCCGGAATTCGCCATGCCGGGCGCGGGCGGTCGCCATTACGGTCCGGCGCTGGGCGGTGTTTCGATGCAAACCGGAGCGATTGCGGGCGACGGGCTTCCCGTGACCCTTGCGGTTTCTCCACCGCTCGCCGGGCGCACCTTCGATCTGGCGATGGGCAGCATCGCCGACGACAAGGGCAAGACGCCGATCGGCGGCCTGCCCACCGACGCGGGCGATTTTGGCGCGTGGGAAGCGACGCAAGTGCGGGCGACCTTCCGCACCCGGCCCGAGGATGTCGAGGTGGCGCTCGTCGGCCCCGGCACTGCTGCCCCGGCGGTTGTCGCCAGTTTTCCCGGCGAGCTGCAAGGCCAGACCAGCGAGACCGATCTGACCCCGGCCTTGCGCGCGATGGCCAAGGCGGCACTCGCCGCCGCCACAGGCGGCGACCTGGGACTGCACCTGAAGATCACCGGCAAGAGCGACGGCGAAATCTGCCTTGCGGTGCCCCGCCCGCGGCTGCGTTATATCCGCCGCCCGATGGTGGGGCCCGAAACGCTGCGGCTGATGGGCGCGCGCGAAGCTCTGCTGCTGGATCTGCCGCGCGGGCTGGTGCCCGGCGGGATCAGCTTCGCCATCGACGGTCGCTATGGCTTGGCGCGGTTGACAGACGCATCGCCGACCGCGGAGCCATCTCCGTGTATCGGCTATCGCCTTGCGGTCGGTCGCCGCATCGCCCTGCCGTTCGCCCTGAGCGCCGTCGAGCGGCTGCTGCCGTTGCGGCGGCTCGCAGCGCACGGCCGGGCCGAAGGGCGCGGCGAATTGCTGCTGAGCCTCTATCGCGGCGACGGCGCGGTTCCGGGCGAACGCTATCGCGAGCCAGTCGCGGTCGCGCTCGAACCCGGCACGCGGATGGTATGGCACCGGGCCGAATGGTCGGGGCCGGGACTGGTCGGCCCGCACCCGGAAAAGCTCTGGCTGGTGGTGGAGGCGAGCCACGGGGTTTTCCTCCAGGCGGTTGGTGCAGGGGGCGCGGGCGCGTTGCTGGCCGAAGCGGGCGGCGCGCAGTGGACCGACGCGATCGCACCGCCGCTGCTTCAGGCGTGGGTCGACGAGGCCGATCCGGCGACCGGCGAACCGGCCCCGCTGCACGCGCTGGACCTGCACGGGCCGACCGGCCTGCTCAACGGCGACATCGCCGACGTAGTCGGAAAGCGCAAACCCGGGGCGTTCGCCCTGCGCTGGCTGGCGCTGGGGACGGCGCACGCCGGACTGATGCACGAGATTGCCGCAAACGAGGGGGCGTTCGCGCTGAACTTTTCGTGCCGCCGCGATGTTACGCTCAATGTCTCGGATGCTGCGCTGACCTATAATCCCTGGACGGCGCGGGTCTAGCGATGGCCGGGCTTCTCGCCTCGCTCGATGGCCTGGTCGGCGACCTGCCGGTCAGCGTAAATGTTTCGGTGTCGGTGGGGCAGCTTGGCGATGTCGTCGGCGCGGTCGAAAAGCTCACGAAGGGCCCCGATGTGCTGGCATCATTGCGCACGGCGATTGCCGCCTTGCCGCTGCCGCCGGGGCTGGAAGGACTCGGGCAACTGTCGGCGGCGCTGACCGCGCTGCCGACGCTGCTGGCGCTCGATCCGGCGGCGGCGCTGGCGCCCGTGCTGACCCCGATCGCCGGGCTGCGCGGCTCGATCAGGGTTTCGGCGACGGGCAACTTCGGCGGGATCGTCGAGTTGCTTCGCGCGGGCATCGCCATCGCCACCGGGCGGCAGTTCGGCGGCCCGCAGGGGATGCCGGATGCGGCCACTCTACCCCAGCAGCAGAAACCGACGCTGGCCGAAATGCGCGCCGCGATCGTCGAAGCGCGCGCCGTGCTCCAGGCGCTGGGTCCGTTCGACGCGCCGTCGATGCTGCAACACCTGCTGCGCGCCTCGGCCGGTTTCCGCACCTCGCTGATACGCTTCATGCCGGTGCCGCTGATCGAGGATCTGATGCAGCCGCTGGCCACGGTGGAAGGCTGGCGCGGGCAGAGCGGGGCGCAGCTTGCCGCAAGCCTTTCGGCAACGCTCGGCCTGCTCGCCCGGATCTTTGATCTGCCGACAACGCGGGTCGCGCAGCCGATCCTGGATGGCGCGATGCGGTTGCAGGGTGCGGCAGCCGAAGCGCAGGCCATGGTCGTCGATTTGCAGGACGGCACGCGGCACGAGGCCGTTGCGGGGCGGCTGCGGGCTATGGCCGACATACTCGATGCGGATCGCGGCCCGTTCGGGGCGCTGCGCGAGTTGCCCAACGACCTGACCCACGCGCGGCTTGTGGCGATGCGGGCGGTGGAACCTCCGTTCGAGATCGGCCCCCTGATGGAGCGGGTGCGCGGGCTGATCGCGCTGATGCCGACGGTGGAGGCCGATCCGCTCAAGAGCGTCGCCGATGGAATTGCGGAGTTCGATCTCTCCGCACTCACCGACGCGCTGGGCGCGGTGCGATCGGCGGTGGATACGGCGGTAAAAGCCGCAACCGACGGGCGCAGCGAGGTGCGCGACAGCTTGCTGGCGCTGTTGCAACCAGTCGACCAAGCGATCGTGGCGGCCACTGGCGCGTTCGATCCCGCCGCGGTGACAGCCGCGCTGGCGGCGATGCCGGGGCAGCTGCAGGGTTTCGTCGACGGGCAGATCGCGCCAGTGGTGCAGCCCTTGCAGACCGCGATCGGCGAC
>JANMPV010000092.1:0-3404 GCA_031370045.1 Novosphingobium sp.
CGCAGCTTGTGGACGATCGCCGCCAGCGCGGCATAGGCGGCGTGGAGGCCCGAGACTTTGTCCGCGATCAGCGACGGGGCGTAGCGCGCTTTCGGATCGCCATCGACGCGGCTGGCAAGGCTGGTGAAGCCGGTCGCGGCCTGGATCACGTCGTCGTAGGCGGGCTCGTCGGCATACGGCCCGTCCTGCCCGAAGCCGACGCAGTGGACGTAGATGATCCCCGGATTGCGCGCCCTGGCCGCCGCGAAATCGAGCCCCAGCCGCTCAAGCGCCTTGCCCCGGACGTTGAGCACCACCACGTCGCATTCGCCGATCAGGCGGTGCATCGCCGACAGATCGCCCGCGTCCTTGAGGTTGAGCACCGCCGAACGCTTGCCGCCGTTGAGCGCGAAGAAGGTCGGGCTCATCCCCGGGGTGTGCGCGGGCGGGCCCAGCCAGCGCGCGATATCGCCCGTATCAGGCGCCTCGATCTTGAGCACTTCGGCGCCCAGATCGTGCAAGATCTGGGTGCAATAGGGGCCGAACACCACGCTGGTCAGGTCGAGCACCCTGATCCCCGTGAGCATCGCTTTGCCGTCGTTACCCGTCGCCGCCATCCGCTATCCTCTCGCCGTCGATCGCTTGTCATGGGCAAGTGGCGGGGCGAGCGCGGGCGCGCAACCCGCAATTTAGCCGACCTTTAGCAAAGCCCTGGCGATGAAGTCGCGCCCCAGCCTGAGTCCGACCGGATCGACGCTGTGGGGCACGCCGAACGAGACGTGGGTGGTGACCGCCACGCCCATCCGCTTGAGCTCGCTTTCCGCCTGGTGCAGCGCCGCGACCGGCACGACCGGGTCGGCCGAGCCGTGGACCAGCAGCACCGGCGGAGGCGCGAAATGCTTGTGCGCCAGATCCGCCACGCTGGTCAGGATCCCCGAATAGCCGACCACCGCAGCGACAGTGCGCTTCCGGCGCAGCCCGACATGGAGCGCCATCATCGTGCCCTGGCTGAACCCGACCAGCGCCAGCTCGGCTTCGGTCAAGCCGTACTGCTCCAGCTTCCTGTCGATGAACGCATCGATCGCCGGGGCTGCCGCAGCCGCGCCCGCGGCCAGCGCGGATGGCGCGAGGCCCGACAGGCCCCACCACTGATACCCCGCCGCCATCATCCCGCAGCGCTGCGGCGCGTGGGGAGCCAGGAACAGCGCATCGGGCAAGACATCCTGCCAGTGCGGCGCCAGCGCGATCATATCGGCCCCGCTCGAGCCATAGCCGTGGAGCAGCACGACGATCTGCTGCGGCGCAGCGCCCGATCGGGGCTGGAGGCTCTTGCCGTTGACGATTGGCGACAAAGCTCGCTCTCCATGATTTGCGGCGGCGCGCAGCCGCACCGCTGCGATCGCGAAATCTGGGGTGTCATGAAAAACTGGAGCGGGCGAAGAGATTCGAACTCTCGACCCCAACCTTGGCAAGGTTGTGCTCTACCACTGAGCTACGCCCGCTCGTGCGTCTGCTGGACCTGGCCTGAAACCGCCGGGGGTCCGTGGAGAGGCGCGCGGTTAGCATCGCGGTTTGCCCCCGGCAAGCGCAAACTACGCCGCTGGACGCTCGCATGAAGGGGGCCGAACGCTTGCGCGAAAGGGGTTGCCGAACCCTGCCTCCACCCCACATGGTGGATCAGCAACGCGACTGACGGAGACTCCACCCTTGGCGACCCTGGGCCTCAACCTCGACGAACAAAAGGCAGTCGATCGCTTCCGCAAGGATGTGGTCGACCCCTCGATGACCAGTCTGGTGATCCTCGATTTCTGGGCAGAATGGTGCGGTCCGTGCAAGGCGCTCTCCCCGATCCTCGAAAAAGTCGCGGCCGACTATGCCGACAAGGGCGTGATCCTCGCCAAGATCGACGTCGATGCGGACAAGTTCATCGCCGCGCAATTCCAGGTACGCTCGATCCCCACGGTCTACGCGATGTTCCAGGGCCAGCCGGTCGCCGACCTGACGTCGGCACGAACCGAATCGGCGTTGAAGACAATGCTCGACCAGATCCTCGCCAAGCTGCCGGTGACAGGCGGCGCGGCGGCGGAAGCGGCGGTCGAGATCGAGCCACTGCTGGCGATGGGCGAGGACGTTTTGGCGGGCGGCGATGGCGAGCGAGCGGCGTCAATCTTCGCCCAGATCGTCGAGATGGTGCCCGACAATGTGGCCGCCCATGCCGGGCTGATCCGCGCACTGACGCTGGCGGGGCATAAAGACGAGGCGCAGGCCGCGCTCGACGCGCTCGATCCGAAACTGGCCGCTGACCCGGCGTTGGCGCAGGCGCGTGCCGGATTGGCGCTGGCCGGGGACGCGCCCGACTTGTCCGAACTCGATGGCCTGCGCGCCGCCGCTGCCGAGCGGCCTGCCGATATGGACGCCCAGCTCGCGTTCGCGGGCGGACTGATCGCCAGCGGCGACCGCCAGGGCGCGGCGGACAAGCTGCTCGCCATGATCGCCGCCGACCGCGAGTGGAACGAGGGCGCGGCCAAGGCGCGCCTGCTCCAGCTGTTCGAGGCGACCGGGCTCGAAGACCCGTGGGTCGCGGCAACGCGGCGGCGGCTGTCCACCGTGCTGTTCGGCTGACGATGGCCGCCACCGTCGCCTCGATCCGGCTGTCGCTGTTCCCGCTGCCTGGCACGGTGCTCTATCCCGGGCTGCAACTGCCGCTGCATATTTTCGAGCCGCGCTATCGCGCGCTGATCAGCGATGCGCTGGCGCGCGATCGGCGGATCGCGATGATCCAGCCCCGAACTTCTCTGCAAGTAACGGGGCGCGAAGAGGGCGCGCCGCTGTTTCGGGTCGGCTGCGTCGGCAAGATCGCCCAGTTCGAGGCGCTCGACGACGGGCGCTACAACGTGGTGCTCGAAGGCGAGGCGCGCTTCCGGATCCTGCGCGAGATCGATGCCGCGACCGCGTTCCGCCAGGTCGAGGCCGAGCTGTTGCCCGAGCGCACCGACGAAGTGCTGAGCGCGGTCGAACGCGCCGGGTTCGAACGCGAGGCGCGGCGGTTTGCGGCAGCACAGGGCTATCGCGTCGATTGGGAATCGGTTGCCCGGCTCGACGACGTGTCGCTCATCAACGGGGTCAGCCAGATCGCCCCGTTCGACGCCGCCGCCAAGCAACTGTTACTCGAAGCCGACGGAGTGGCTGCGCGGTGCGAGCTGCTGGTCCAGCTGATGCAGTTCTTCGGGCGCCACGACGGCGGGGACGATGGGGCGGTGACGTTGCAATAGAGCGGGGCGAGCGGAGCGAGATAGCGCAGCTTGGAGAGGGGTGGTCGCCGGCGAGAGCACCCCTCTCCAATGTCGGCTAGTTCGCTTCGCTCTCAAGCCTTCGTATCCTCTCCCCTTTCAGGGGCGAGGGTGAGTGCTTAAGCCAGCACCGAC
>JANMPV010000461.1:0-4596 GCA_031370045.1 Novosphingobium sp.
CCCCTCCTCTTCCGGGGAGGGGCAGCGAGACTTGGGCTTACTCTTGTAAGCCTTAGTCGCTGCGGGGTGGGGTCTCGCCGCGAACGCCGGGTTTGGCGGACAGGCCCCACCCCAACCCCACCCCAGAAGGGGGGGGGCTCAAGGGAACCGCGCGCCGATGGCCGTAACCGATTTCTACGAACTGCTCGAGGTCGAGCGCACTGCGGACGACAAGACGATCAAGTCTTCGTACCGCCGCATTGCCATGCAGTGCCACCCGGATAAGAACCCGGGAGACTCTGCCAGCGAGGCGAAGTTCAAGGCGGTCAGCGCAGCGTATTCGTGCCTGTCCGATCCGCAGAAGCGCGCCGCCTATGATCGCTATGGACACGCCGCTTTCGAAAACGGCGGCGGGCAGGGCGGCGGCGCAGACTTCGGCGATCTGGGCGACATCTTCGAGACGATCTTCGGCGGTGCGTTTGGCGGCGGGCGCCAGCAGGGTCCCCGCCGCGGGGCCGACTTGCGTTATGACATGGAAATCGCGCTCGATGAAGCGTTCCATGGCAAATCGAGCGAGATCGAAGTCGAGACCGCGCAAACCTGCGAGCCGTGCCATGGTTCGGGGGCCGAGCCCGGCACCTCGGCGCGGCGCTGCAACTTGTGCGCCGGACGCGGCAAGGTTCGCGCCCAGCAGGGCTTCTTCATGGTCGAGCGGACTTGCCCCAACTGTCACGGCCGCGGCGAGATCATCGAAAACGTATGCAAGGCGTGCCGCGGCGAGGGCCGGATCGATGTCGCGCGCAAGCTGGCGGTCGAAATTCCCCCCGGTGTCGACAACGGCACCCGTATCCGGCTTTCGGGCAAGGGCGAGGCGGGCCCGGGCGGCGCGCCCGCGGGCGATCTCTACATCTTTCTCCACGTCAAGCGGCACAGCGTATTCGAACGCGAGGGCACCACGCTGATCACCCGCGCCCCGGTAAGCTTCACCACCGCCGCGCTGGGCGGTCAGATCGAAATTCCCGGCCTCGACGGCGTGCGCCACGCGATCGAGCTTCCCGCCGGAATCCAGTCGGGCAAACAGTTGCGCAAACGCGGTGCGGGGATGCCCGTGCTCCAGGGCCGCGGGCATGGCGATATGGTGGTCGAAATTTCGGTCGAGACCCCGACCAAGCTTTCAGCGCGCCAGAAAGAAATCCTGCGCGAGTTCCAGGGCACCGAAACCGGCGACGAATGCCCGCAATCGAAGGGCTTCTTCGATCGGCTCAAGGAAGCCTGGACCGGCAAGGACTAGCTTTCGCGTGTCGCCAAGCTAGGCTGCGGTGCAAAGGGGACCCCACCATGCGCCTGATCCTGCTTGCCGCGACCGCTTCGCTGCTCTCCGTCGCTTCTCCCGCTGTGGCGCAGAGTGCTGCCGATTTGGCGAAAGTCGAGATCAAGCCACAGCTTTTGGCTCCCGGCGTCGCAGTGCTGTTCGGCGCTGGCGGCAACATCGGCGTATCCTATGGTCCCGATGGCACCGTGCTGATCGACGACCAGTTCGCCCCGCTCAACGCCAAGATCGTAGCCGCGGTCGCCGCGCTGGGGGCGAGTCCGGTGCGCTACGTGCTCAACACCCACTGGCATTACGATCATGCCGGGGGAAATGAGCCGTTGGGAGCTGCGGGAGCGACGATCTTCGCCCATGACAACGTCCGCCTGCGGTTGCTTCAGGGAGGCACCGTGGCCGGTAACGTGACGCTTCCCGCGCCGCCCAAGGCCTTGCCGGTGGTGACCTACGCACAGGGCATCACCTTCCATCTCAATGGCGACGACATCGAGGCGACCTTCACCGGCGGCGGGCATACCGATGGCGATACCGTGCTATACTGGCGCAAGGCCAACGTGCTCCACACCGGCGACCTGATGATGAACGGGCTGGGTTTCCCCTTCATCGACACTGATTCGGGCGGCAATGCGCTGCATCTGGTCGCCTCGCTCGACAAGCTGCTGGCGATGACCAACGCCACCACCAAGATCATCCCCGGCCATGGCCCCGTCGCCACGCGCGCCGACCTTCAGGCGTGGCGCGACATGATTGCGGGCGCAGTGGAGACGGTGCGCAAGGCGCGCGCGGGCAAGAAACCGCTCGCTGCCTTCCTCGCCGCCAATCCGTTCAAGCCGATGGAAAAGCCGAACGGGTTTATTTCGGCCGACGTGTTTGCGCGGGCGATCTGGCAGAGCTTCGATGCGGCGCCCGCCGCTCACGGGCATGGTCACGGGCATTAACTGGCGAGCACCTCTGCCCGAATGCCGGCAATCAGACCCGGCTCGGTCTGGAGGCGGGGTTCTTCCTCGGTCAGTACCGCCAGAAAGGCATCGCGCTTGAACGCTGCGATAGTCTCCTCATCCAGCGGTTCCTGCACCGTCGAAACAATCAGATCAACCATCCGCTCGGCACCGTGGAGCCGTCCCCAGAGGTAGTCGTTCTCGCGATAGGCGCGGCTGAAAAACGCGCCGAAGCTGAAGAATTCGCGTCCGCGCAAAGTCGCTTCGGCGCCCCCGCTGCGGATCGCGTTGCAATCTTCGGGCGAGATCCGGTCGACCTTGACGGGATCGAATTCGTTGAGTCCATCGCCGTCGTGCAGCGGCAGCGTGGCAGCGTCGTAGAACGGAAAGCCGAGATAGGAGAGCAGCACGCGGCGGCGCAGCGGCTTGGGCATTCCGGCCAGCGCCTCGGCCAGCAGCGCATCAATCCGCAGATCGAGTCCCGGCAGGTCGCGCTGTGCGGCAATGGCGTCGAGCGCGGTGCCGGGATCGGCAAGCGCCCGTGCCGCCAACGCCGCGAAATCGGGGGGCAGGACAACCATCGATTCAAGCGCCAAATACGGGGCAAGCGCCTTGAACACCGCCTCACGCGCCTGTTCGCGGGCGGAAGTCTCGACCCGCTCCTCAAGGTCGGTCCAGTCGCGCGAGAGGCGGCGGCTGAGCAGGCGCAGGCGGCGGATGCGAAAGCCCAGGTCGTGCGCACGAAAGAAGGCGATGGCCTGCGGCGTTGCCCCGCCGCGCAGGCTCGATAGGCGGTCGAGCCCCTGGCGGTGGAAGTGCTCCCACAACCGCGCCACCAGCGCATCGCGCGATACCTCGCCCGGCGGGGTGGCGCCCACGATGATCGCGGCCAGCATCTCGACAATCCCCGACGCCTTGACCTGGGCATACGAATGGAACGCGAAACCAGCCTGTTCCGCCGCAGCCTGCTGGGCCTTGGCGCGCCAGCCAGTGAGGCGCTTGGCGGTCGGCCGGTCGAGGAACAGGGTGTAGCCGAACAGTTGCTCGACCGTCTCCTCGACCTCGGGGCGCAACGCCGCGACAATCCCGCGCAGCTTGGCCCGTTCGCGCGATTGGCCCGCAAGCTGCTCAAGGTTGTCGCGGATCGGTTGTTCGCGCGGGATCGACGAGAGCGAGCCGAAGATCGCGTTGAAGAAGCCCACGGACTTGCCCTGGCGCGTATCGATCCGCGAACGATCGGGCTTGGGATCGATGTAGACGATCCGCCGGTCGACCTCGCGCTGCGCGGGGCGATCGCGCAACACCGCGATGGCCTGCGCGAACGGTGCGTTGACCAGCACCGAGCCATCGACCAGCGCGATCCCGTCAAGCTCCCCGCGCGCCGCGTGGCTCGGCATGATACGGCCAAGGAACGCCTCGCGTCCGGGCCAGGCCAGCTCGCGCTCTTCGGCCATACGGTCGATCTCCGGCAGGGTCAGCGGAGGAAATGCCCCGGGAAAGCTGGCGGTCGCGCGCGCCGCGAACACCAGTTCGGCAGGATGTGCCATGTCTCGGCTGTCGCTCCGCACCACGTGGGTGCGGAACCCGATCGACAGGCGGTGCTCGGCTTCCTCGACCAGCGTCGGGCTGTTGAGTCGCAGCGTTTCGGCGTGGCCGTTGAAGTCGGTTGCGGTAACGAACAGGTCGAGCGGGTGACCATCGGGCAGCAATGGGGCGCGGTTCCCTTTTTCCTCCGCCATGGCCGCCAGCGCATCGGCAATCAGGCGCGAGAACCCGATCCCGCTGAACGGCGGCGCGAACCAGCGCGCCCGAATCAGCCGCGAGAGCTTGGTCCGCACCTCGTTGCGGGTGCCCGGAGCGACGGTGGAGGAGACTACGTTGCCCGGCCGTTTGAGCGCCATCCACACCAGCGGCTGCGCCCAGAACTTGCTGAACCGCGAGAACGGCCGGGCGTCGGGATCGAGCAGCACGTCGACATCGGCCTTCTCGAGCCACAGCCGGGTCAACGGTTCGAGGCTTTGCCCGCTGGCGATCGCCTGGGCGAGGAAGACCCCGTTAATCCCGCCCGCGCTGGCCCCGGCGACGATATCGGTGAGCACCCGCAGCCTGATCTTGCGCTCTTGCCAGATCGTATCCAGCAGACGGCGATAGACGCCTTCGACACCATCGGGCGGAGGATCGCCACGCAGGAACCCGCGGCTGGCCCGCGTGGCGTGCCACACCTCTTTGGTCACGCCGTGCATGTACACCGCCAGACTGATCCCGCCGTAGCAGATCAAGGCGATGCGCAGTTCCTTCTGCCTCATGAAGGCAGGATGGCAGGAGGGGAGCGCAGGGGAAAGCACTTCGTCT